>JAGAZG010000169.1 GCA_017940105.1 Mailhella sp.
CCTACATGCGTATTTACCTGCTTGGAATGCCGGCCATTCTGCTTTGCAATGCAGAAGCAGCCATTCTTCGCGCCCAGGGGGATTCCCGTTCGCCCCTTATCTGCCTCACCATTGCTGGTGCGCTCAACGTTCTGCTCAATCTTGCGTTCGTTCTTTGCCTGGGCATGGATGTCGACGGAGTCGCCCTGGCCACGCTGATTTCCAACCTGGCTGGTGCAGCACTGCTTTTTTTCGTGCTCCTTCGCGGTCATTCCATCGTCTGTTTCCGCTGGCACCGCATGCTTTTTGACATGTCCCTGTTCAGGCGCATCGTCTATATCGGCCTGCCGACAGGCATGCAAAGCGCCATGTTCTCCTTGTCAAACATCGTCATACAGGAAGCCATCAACAGCCTGGGCTCAGACGTTATAGCGGCGTCAGCTGCTGCCTTCAATATCGAAATTATTGTGTATTTTGTCGTCAGTGGTTTTGGGCAGGCCTGCACCACATTTGTCGGGCAGAATTATGGCGCGGGACGCCTTGAACGCTGCCGCAGGGTTCTTTGGACCGGCATGTGGCAGACTATGGCGATCGCCGTCGCTGTTTCCTGTGCCCTTCTTGCCTCAGGCAAATATCTGCTTGCCTGGTTCAACGCTGATCCGTCTGTCATAGCTTATGGGTACATACGCCTTGAGTACATTCTGTGGTTTGAAGCCATAGCCGTAGTCATAGAAATTCTTTCAGGGGTCATGCGGGGGTTTGGGCATTCTCTGGAGCCGGCTGTCATTGCCCTGCTTGGCGTATGCGGCTTGCGGATCATCTGGGTATGCACCGTTTTCCGCACCTGGCCGACATTCTCAAGCCTTATGGCGTGCTATCCTGTAAGCTGGGCAGCCGTGGCTCTGGCCTCAGCTTTTGCGTGCCACAAATTGCTGAGACGCCTGCAAAGCGAAGCTGAACGAAAAAGCTGAACATAACGAAACAGCGCAGTCCGTCACAGGCGGACTGCGCTGTTTCGTTTCTTATGTCACTGAGATGGGGTGCTATATCTGGTTAGCAGTTTTCCCCTTCGCAACTCGCCATAACCGTGAAAGATCCTCTTGTTCCGGCTTCAGGCAATGCTCAACAGACATATCGCTCAGCACAGCTCAGTGCTGAAGGTTTGCATGCCGCACAGCCTTGCAGCTCATTCTATGCAGATGCATCCTTGTTTTCTTAATCTGCCCTAAAAGGACAGGCGGGCTCCAAGCATGAGCTGATGATTATGGTTATTTTTGCCGCGCATGGTCACGCCGTATGCAGAAGTCTGCGTATCAGCCATCATCAGATAGCGGTAGCCAAAATCAAGCGCGACCGTATCTGAAAGCTCATACGAACAGCCAAAGCCAATCTGAGCTGCAAAAACAGCGTCGTTTTCGCTGTTCATGCCCTTGAGTCCATTGATATCCACGTATGTCTTGTCACGCACCAAAGCAAGTCCCAGCCCCCCGCCTACATACGGCACAAAGCTGGAAAACCTGGCAAAGTCCCAGTAACCATTGACCAGAAGAGTCTGAACCCCAAACTTGCTGGTAACAGAACCAAGCCCTGTATACGTTCTGGTCATGGAATTGTTGCCGTAGATGCCATATTCAACTTCTGCACGAAACGGCTGGGAAAAACGCGGCATAAAATCATAACCGGCGGCAAGCGCGGCTCCAGCCCTCATGCTGGATTTGCTGTCAGATGCCGTGTATCCTGCAGCGGAAATCTCACTTTTGTTGTGCTGGTAGTTCAATACGAATTTTGGTGCTGCATAAAAACCCGTTTCTGCCTGAGCCAGGCATGGCAAAACAAGAGCTGCAGAAAGAACCAGTGCCGAAAAAATTTTATTCATAAGAGCCTCCGACTGACTTGCTGAAATAATACTCTTATTTTCATGGAATACAAGCGCTGTGCCGTAGTCAGCTACACATGGGCAAAAACTTCTGACAGGGCTTGCAAGTTTGCAAATTTCAACGTATGCCTTTGGCGTTACTACTTTTTTTTTGGAGGATATTCCATGCAAAAAACTGTTTTAATATCGGGCATGATGTGCCCGCATTGTGAAGCTCACATGAAAAAAGAATTTGAAAGCATTGAAGGCGTTGTGTCTGCTTCTCCCAGCCATACGGACAAATGCGCCCTTATAGAAATGTCCCGGGACATCCCCGAAAGCGAACTGAAACAGGCCGTCATCTCAGCTGGCTATCAGTACATAGGCATTAAAAATTAAAGGATCATGCTCATGAACGCAATTATCCAGGCCATGACGGAACGCAGAAGCGTGCGTAAATTCAAGCCAGACAAGGTGCCTCAGGACATTCTCGACCAGATAATCCAGGCCGGCCTGTACGCCGCAAGCGGAAAAGGTCGTCAGTCCGCTATCATTGTTCAGGTTACCGATCCCGGGCTGATTGCACAGATTTCGCACATGAACTGCGCGATCGGGGGGTGGCAAGAAGGCTTCGACCCGTTTTACGGTGCGCCCGCCATGCTGATCGTGCTGGCAGACAGAAACATTCCCACCTATGTCTACGACGGCAGCCTCGTCATGGGCAACATCATGCTTGCCGCACATGCTCTTGGCGTCGGAAGCTGCTGGATACACCGGGCAAAGCAGGAATTTGAAAGCGAAGAAGGCAAATCCATTTTGAAGCAGCTGGGCATTGAAGGCGATTATGAAGGCATAGGGCATTGCGCCCTTGGCTACGCCGACGGAGAAATTCCCGCCCCTGCAAAACGCTTTGACAAACGCATCTTTACCGCAAAATAGCACGGGAACGGCGGGCTTTTAAAACAGCCCGCCCTTCATTAATAGTCCGAAAGCAGTACAGATCCATCCCGGCCGCTCTGTTCAATTAAAAATCTTCTTTGCCTGCCCTGATCATCGACATA
>JAGAZG010000170.1 GCA_017940105.1 Mailhella sp.
ATGATTCGCTCAACGATGAGCTGGCCGGTCTTCGCCGCGCCCTTTACTTTGACCTGGGCGTTCCCTTTCCGGGGATCAACATCAGGCCGAACGCCGCTCTTCCTTCCCTTGGCTATGTTCTCAATCTTAACGAAATACCCATGTCGAACGGCAAGCTTGAAAAAGACATGGTCATCGTCAGGGAGCAGGAAAGCAATCTGTCCATGCTTGGCATACAGTATACGGTCGGCGATCCGTTCTTGCCCAACGTGCCTTCCTTGTGGGTTCCGGAATCTGAAACGGCCAAGCTGGAAAAAGCCGGGCTTTCCTGCATGACGCATGCCAAGATACTTGCTTATCATCTGTCGCTGGTACTTTCACGACATGCCTCAAGCTTTTTGGGCCTGCAGGAAACAAAATACCTGCTTGACCGAATGGAAGAGCGCGCGCCGGATCTGGTGCGCGAAGCCACGCGTCTTATGCCTGTGCAGCGCATAGCAGAAATTTTTCAGCGCCTTGTTCAGGAACAGGTGTCGATACGCGATTTAAGGAGCATACTTGAAGCGCTTATTGAATGGGGGCCAAAAGAAAAAGACGTTGTCATGCTTACAGAGTATGTCCGCAGTTCCCTGAAGCGCCAGATCAGCTACATGTATTCCCGCGGGCAGAACATGCTGCCGGCCATATTGATGGATCCATCACTGGAAGAGACCATCCGCAAGGCCGTGCGGCAAACATCCGCTGGCGCTTTTCTTTCGCTCGATCCCGATACGTCCCAGCGCATCATCAGTGCCGTTGGCGAAGCTGCAGGCAAGTACGAGGTGAGCACGCAGAAGCCTGTGCTCATGGTTTCAATGGATATTCGGCGTTATGTGAGGCGCCTGATAGAAGGCAAGCATTATGAGCTTCCTGTCATGGCCTATCAGGAAGTTACCCCTGAAATTTCTGTGCAGCCCATGAGTCGCGTGCGCATTTAGGAGCCGGTCAATGAACAGCGTTGCCATGGAATATGCCAGTCAGGCGCTTTATCTTGTGCTCATGATTTCGCTGCCACCCATAGTGATTGCCTCGGTCATTGGCATTATGCTCAGCCTCATCCAGGCGGTTACCCAGCTGCAGGAGCAGACGCTTACCTTTGGCGTAAAGCTTCTTGCCGTAGTACTGTCGCTGTTCCTGCTGGGCGGGTGGATGTCTGGTGAAATACTTCGCTATGCCGATGAGATATTCACCCGCTTTTACCTGCTTTGAGTGCTGCCATGGATGCGTTTTTTTTAGGTGACGTGCAGCCTTACGAACATTTTCTGGCGTTTCTTCTTGGAGCTCCCAGATTGTTCATGTTCATGCTGACGGCGCCTTTTATGGGCGGCGGTGTGGTTACCGGGCAATTGCGCTTTACCGTCGTGCTTGCATGCTATGTGCTGCTGCACCCCATGCTGCTTGGCAGCCTGCCTCACTGGGAAGACTCCAATGCCGCAACAATCGTTATCTTTGGGGCGCTCATCGTAAAAGAAGTTTTTCTTGGCATGCTTCTGGGGCTGCTTGCCGGCATGATGTTCTGGACCATTCAGTGCGCGGGTTTTTTTATTGACAACCAGCGAGGTGCGGGGCAGGCTTCTGCCGCAGATCCCCTTTCAGGCGATCAGACTTCGCCCATTGGCTCGTTCTTTTTTCAAAGCGCCGTGTATGTCTTTTTTTCAACGGGCGCCTTTCTCGGATGCCTTGGCGTCGTTTACGGCAGCTACGAAGCCTGGCCGGTATCAGCCATGCTGCCTGCCGCTATTTTGGAAAAGCCGGACACCGCGCTTTTTTTTGCCGGCAAAGTAAGCAAGCTGGCGCTCGACATGATGCTTCTGGCTGGTCCGGTCGTCGTAGCCTGCCTTCTGACGGACATATCTCTTGGCCTCATCAACCGCTTTGCTTCACAGCTCAATGTTTATGTGCTTGCCATGCCTATCAAGAGCGGCATTGCCGCGCTGCTTCTGATTTTTTATTTCGGCATGCTCATGTCCGGGGCCGTAAGCATGTTTGACTCTTTTGGCTCTGATCTAAGATACCTGAAGGCTTTGCTGCCATGAGCGACAAGACAGAACAACCGACACCGAAACGGCTCAGGGAAGCCAGGGAAAAAGGCGATATCTGCAAGAGCCAGGATATTGCGCCTGCGCTCACAGTGCTGACCGTGGGATTATATTTTACGGCCAATGCGCGCAATATTTTTGAAACGCTTCGCGTCATGGTGCTTGTCCCCATGGATTTTTTCCGGTTGCCTTATGACGAGGCCATGGCCAAGGCCGTGCCGCTCGTTCTGCAATGTTCCTTTGTCATTGTTTTGCCCGTTGTGGCGCTTGTCATGACATCGGCATTGGTTGGGCTGCTGGCTCAGACCGGCGTCCTTTTTGCATTCAAGGCGGCCATGCCCAAGCTGGAAAACCTGAATCCGAAAAAATGGTTCCAAAAGGTTTTTTCACTGAAAAATCTGTTTGAACTGGCAAAGAACATCATAAAGGTCAGCGTTCTGGGCGCCGTTGTCTATGCCGTGTTGCAAAAATATCTTGCCATGCTTTTCCGCATGCCAGATGCGGGCATTGCCGCCATGTGGAGCGTCATGGGCAATGCAGCAAGCGACCTGGTGCTCTATGCGGCAGGCGCTTTCTGCGTGATTGCAGCGCTGGATTACCTGTATCAGAAATATAAGTACAACCAGAACCATATGATGACCAAGGATGAAGTGAAGCGAGAATACAAAGAGAGCGAAGGCGATCCTCATATCAAGAGCAAGCGCAAGCAACTGCATAAGGAGTTGCTCGCCCAGAACTCTCTTGACAACGTCAGAAAAGCGAAGGTGCTTGTGACTAACCCAACCCACTATGCCGTAGCGCTTGATTATGAAAAGGACAGGACTCCTTTGCCGCTCATACTTGCCAAAGGAGAAGGGCTTCTGGCCCAGAGAATGATTGAGGTTGCCAAGCAGGAGGGCATTCCCATCATGCAGAATGTGCCGCTTGCCCGCGCCCTGTACAGCGAAGGAACAGAAAACGCCTACATACCGCAAAATCTCATAGGTCCGGTGGCAGAAGTGCTGCGCTGGGTCCTCAGCCTTGAACGGCAGTGACGCTTGCCCGTGGAGACAACATGAAGGTTCAGCCTGAATCAAATACGCTGTATTCGCTTTTGACCCGTTTGTGCGGTGAGCTTTCCCTGGGCAATCGCATTGACGTAGACAAGCTTTTTTCACTGACGAAAGAGGGAGCCGGCCCTGATGAGCTTGTGCGCCTTGCAGAATCATTCGGCATGATGCTGGTCCGTGTGGAAGCGAGGGATTTTCAGAATGCGCAGCTTATTCAGCAGTTGAAATCGCAAAACGCAGAACTTGAAGCTTTACATCAGGTTTTAATAAAGCGGAACGAAGCGCTGGAGAAAACCGTAGACGAAATGTATACGCCAGGGCAAGGCGTCATTGGACAGAGCAGCGCCATGCGCAAGGTTTTTGAGCTGGCCCAATCCATAGCAAGGCGGCCCATCAATACCCTTATCCTTGGAGCTACAGGCACCGGCAAGGAAGTGCTGGCACGGTACATGCACTGGCATTCTCCGCGGCGCAACGGCCCGTTTATAGGCGTCAACTGCACAGCCATCCCCGAAACACTGTTTGAAAGCACCATGTTCGGCATAGAAAAAGGAGTGGCGACCGGGGTGTCGCCAAGGAAGGGCCTGGTTGAAGAATCCAGCGGAGGGACGCTTTTTCTGGATGAGCTTGCTGAAATGAGCCTGGCGAACCAGGCTAAGCTTTTAAGAGTCCTTGAGCTTGGAGAAGTGACACGCGTCGGTAGCTCCCGCCCTGTTTCCGTTGACCTGCATTTGATTTCGGCTACAAACGCCGACCTGGAACAGGCTGTAAGGGAAGGACGCTTTCGCGAAGATTTGTACTACAGAATCAATGTCGTTGAGTTGAAGCTGCCTCCGCTTTGCGAGCGGGGTGACGATATCCTGCTTTTGGCTCAGTCCTTTCTTGAAAGGTTCTGTGCTGAAATGGGGCGGGAAAGGCTGGTTCTTTCACCTGCTGTCCAGGGATTGCTCCTTCGCTACTCATGGCCTGGCAATGTGCGGGAACTCAACAATGAAATGAGAAGGGCCTCAGCGCTCACAGAAGGGAACAGAATAGAATTGTCCGACCTTTCCGAGCGCATCAGATGTTCAGAAGCGGGAAGGGCGTATATGAGAGGAACAGGCAATGATGCGGAACCTGCAGAACTGTCTTTCAACCTTCAGCATGCCGAAGACATGCTTATTGGAAGGGCGCTCAAATCCGCCGGAGGCAGCAAGACAAAGGCTGCGGCGCTGCTTGGCATTACCCGCGAGGGGCTGAGAAAAAAACTTCTGCGCATGGAAGGTAAACAATGACTTTTTCCCTGCGGTCTAAATTATTCATGCTTGTTGGATCTGCTGTAATCCTGGCGACTCTGCCCGTGATTTTTTTCAGCCGGTCCCATATTATGGAAAGTTCCGTCAGGCAGGAACGCGAGGCTTTTGCCAATGCCGTCACGCTTGTGGAAGACGGCCTCAGCGTTCGCTACCTTCACCTGCTTACGTCAGAGGTGGAAAACGTCCTTCAGTCCAAGGATTATTTGCGGCAGACTGCCAGCCTCATTGCAAAAGCGCTGAACAGCGATGAAGATGTGGAACTGCTGCGCGTCTGGAGGCGAAGCCTTGCGGAGCAGAATTACCGCCTGGCCCTTTTTGACGCAAACGGAACTGCCGTTATCGACGATATGCTGATCTCACGCGCCACTAGCGAAGGGGTGCTTGACTTTAAAGGCCAGTCCGTGCGGCACATGGCCATGCTCAACGCAAAGAAAAAGCAGCATGATCAGTTTGCCGTGGTTCGCATTGCCGATCCTGTTCAAGGCGGCGAAATGCCATTGCTGCTGTTCTTTACGCCGGTTACAGATCGGTGGGTCCTGGTTCTTGCAGAACCAGTGGCAGACACTGTGACCGGGCGAAGAATGCTTGAAGAACGCATGTCGGAGGCTGTCAGGGATAAGCTCGAAAGCATCAAAACAGCGGGGCAGGCTTCCATAGCCTTTTTGGACGGCAGCGGCAACCTGATAGCCGGACTGGGAAGCATACCTGTTAAGAGCCTGCCTGAGGATGTTCTGACCAGGGTCCACCGGGGTGATCAGGTTGAGGGCACGACGGAAGATGGCTCGACCTTGTACCGGCTGGCCTATTTCAAGGCGTTGGACTGGTATATACTGGCTTCAATTCCCATGAAGTCCATAACAGGGCCGGCTGCGCTGCTGACCAACAGGCTTTTGCTCATGGCAATTGTCCTCTTGTCCGTCAGCCTCCTGCCGACTCTTTTGCTTGCTGTGAAAATACTGTCTCCCTTGCTGCTTTTGACTGATAAGGCCAAAAAACTTGCTGCGGCAGATCTTTCCGAAGGTAAAGAATGCACGGCCTTTGCCGAAACAGTAAAGGATTTGCCTGTTGACAGAAATGACGAGGTTGGCCAGCTGTCCCTTTCTTTTGCCAACATGGCACAGGCGCTTGCCGCAAACATTCAGAAGCTTGTTGACACTACGGCGGCAAGCCAGAGAATGCAGGGCGAGCTTAATGCCGCCAAAGATATACAGATGGGAATCTTGCCCAGTCCAGACTGCGCGCCCTCGGCTGGAAAGTACGCGGCTTCAGCTTTTCTTCAGCCTGCAAAAGAAGTCGGCGGCGACCTCTATGATTTTTTTGTCGCTCCTGACGGCAGGCAGGCAGTCATCATTGGCGATGTTTCTGACAAGGGCGTACCTGCCGCCTTGTTCATGTCCATGACGGTGACGCTCGTGCGCTATGCGCTGGCCGAAGGCCTTACCTGTGCCGAAGCCATGTCGCGCATCAATGAAAACCTTGCCAAAAATAATCCCAGCTGCATGTTTGTAACGCTGTTCATCGGCTTGTTTGACCCTGCGACCGGCATTTTAGACTATGCCAGCGGCGCTCATTGCCCGCCCTTTGTCGTAAGCCCGGACAGAGGCGTTCCTGTAAGAAAACTGAAGGAAACCAGCGGTCCCCTTGTCGGGGCAATGCCTGGCATGGAGTTTACGCCATGCCAGACCCGCATCAATTCCGGTGAATACTGCCTGCTGTATACAGACGGCGTGTCTGAATGCATGAATGAGGAAAAAAGCCTTTTTGGAGAAGACAGGATTGCCGAAGTGCTTGATGCCATACGCGGAGAAGAGCCTGTCGCGGTCATACAGAAAATCATGGAGTCGGTAGAATCTTACAGGGGAGAAGCTCCCCAGTCTGACGACATAACCATGCTCTGCTTTAAGCGCCTGTAACGCTATAAGCGCGTTTTGTGCTGATTATCGTTCTTTCTGCCCTAGGGCATCGTTATTTCCGTTCTGGCATAAGACCTTGGCCTTCAGGCCGATGCAGTCGCCCCTGTCTGAAGTCTTTGCTGCGACCGGTTATGGAGGTGCATTTCCACTCCGCAACATCATGTGCGCAGGCATGAATTACAGGTCTATGGCATG
>JAGAZG010000017.1 GCA_017940105.1 Mailhella sp.
CCCGTCATGTATACGCTGCATACGTGCAGGCATTGCGTGCATCTTAAAAAATTCCTGGACGACAACGGGGTCGTGCATACGCTTGTGTACGTCGATGATTTTGCCGATCCCGCGCGCAAAAAGCTCATGGATGTCCTGCGGGGCTACAATCCCCGCGGTTCTTTCCCCACGCTGGTGCTGCCCAATGGCAAAAGCGTGGTCGGCTTCAGGGAAGCGCAGGTCAGGGAACTGCTGCACATAGAAGGGTAGCGCGGCGCTGCGGAGTCATCATGAATAAAAAATACCTGCTGGGCGGCTTTCTTTTTTGGGCGGCCGTTTCCGGCTATATGGGCATGCGCATTCTCGACAGCTATACCGAAGATGCGGTTGCCGCGGCGCTCGCCAGCATTCCGGCGCAAGCAAAAGAGATAAGGTTTTCTTTTTTTAACAAGACGCTGGAAATAGACGGGCTTGAGTACGATATTCCGGATAAAAAAGTCCAGCGCAAGGGCAGCATAGAGCATATTGCCGTCCGCGATTTCAATCGCAAGATACTCTTCGTTATGCCGTCCACCCCTGCGTACGATCCCGAGAGCCTGCCCAAGGTGGCAGAAACCGTGACCGTCACGGGCATGACGGAGAGCAGCCACGAAGAATATTCTAAAACCAATGCCCGCCTGGACCTGCTTGAAATAAAGGGTTGGTGCCAGCGCCTCGGGCTGGTTTTTGACAGATATGCCCGCAAGGGAATCGGCAGGGACTTTTTTGAAGAGCTTTACCGCTGCAGGATGGATGGCGTAAGGGCCGAGGGCATTGACATCAAGGTCGAGCATACCCTGGAGAGCGGCTCACGGCATGCGTACATAAAAAGCGTTGAGCTGCCCGGCGGCATCGTTCCGCTGCACAAGGATGGCAGCGCAGCCCCCCAGCGTGTCCTGGTGCAGGAAGCTTCATTTGGCGCCGAAGACGCCGCCTGTTCTTTTTCGCGCTGCGAAGTTTCCGGACTCCTGCCCCCTGATCCAGCCATGCTGGACAGCAATGAAAAAGATTCCGGCCTGCTGCCGGGCCTGCTTTGGGGCTATGCGCCGTTTGCGGCCCTGGAAGGCCCGTCTGACGCCAGGCCGCTGTTTGAAAAAATGGAGCTTTCCGGGCTCAGCATCAAAGGCGACAGGTTCTTTGGCACGGCTGACTGCGCTTTGTTATCCTGCATCATGTCTGGCGGGCAAAACCGCTGCGCGCTTGATATGGCGGCAAAAGCTCTGCGCTGGAATCAGCCCTGGCCGGAAGGCTGGCAGGACATCATTGCCCGTTACGCCCCCGGCGGCCTGAAAATGGACATGGGCGCCCAATGCGGCTTTTCTGCCTCTGAATGCTCCCTGACCTCACGCTGCTCATTGGACAAGCTTGGCACGCTGGAATCTTTGGCAACGTTGAAGGGCGGCACAGCCGAAGCGCTGCGCAAGATTCTTTCGGGCGATGCCGATGCTGACCTGCTTAAAGCGTTTGCGGGACTCAGACTGCATGCCGCCCGCCTTTCTTTTGCGGATTCAGGCCTGGCGGCGCTGGCACTGGAAGCCGCTGCCAGAGAGGCCGGCATGGATGCGCAAAGCTATTGCGCCGCGCTGGAACAGCGGGCCTCCATGCTTGCGGGCGACGGCAATGGCCTTGATGATCAGGCCAGACGCATTTTTAAAGAGCAGCTTGCGTTTCCCGGCGAGGTAGCCGTTGAACTTGCTCCGGGCGCAGCTCCTGCGCTTTCGCAGCTGTTTCTCACGGCGCTCATCAAGCCTGCAAGGCTGCCTTTTAAGCTGTCTTCAAGGCCTGGCAGCCGGGCGCTCAGGGATTATTTGCCCTAGCAAGCAGCTTTTGTGCGATATCGTCAGCTAAAGGCGCCGGCATGTGCCGGCGCTTTTGCGTGCATACTGTTTTAAGCCTTATTTTGACTGCCGGGCCAGCCATGCCTCAAGCGCTTCAAATTCTGCCTTGAGGTCGCCCTTTTTATAGCAGGCGTAGCGGTCAAGATGGGTGCGGTCTTTGTTGATGATGGCCAGGCGTCCGCCGTGCTGAAGCGTGATCTCAGGCACGGCGGCAGCAGGGTAGACCGTAAGGCTCGTTCCCAGCACAAGCATCAGGTCGGCCTCTTTTGAATGCCTTTCCGCCTCGCTCAGCGCATGCTCGGGCAGGCCTTCGCCAAAAAACACGATGTCGGGCTTGACGATGCCGCCGCAGGCGTCGCACACGGGCGTCACGCCGTTCTGGACCTGCTTGGCGATTTCTTCAAAGCCCCAGGTCCTGCCGCACGAAAGGCAGCGGTGCACCAGGGGCGAGCCGTGCAGTTCCAGCACGTTTTTTGAGCCTGCCTTCTGGTGCAGCAGGTCGATGTTCTGCGTTATGACGGCATGCACTATGCCTCGCCTTTCAAGTTCTGCCAGAACGTTATGCACGATGTTCGGCTCTTTTTCGTCCAGATTGTATAAAAAGTCCTTCGCGTGCCTGTAATAGTACGTCTGGTCCTGCATGAAATAATCAAGGTCAAAGAGCTTGTTGGCGTCTATGTCAGTGCGCGTGTACAGCCCGCCTGCGCCGCGGAAGTCGGGTATGCCCGAAAGCGTCGAGATGCCCGCGCCGGTCAGCACCACGGCATGCCTGGCCGACAAAAGCAGATTGCACAGTTCATTCATGGCGATGTCCTTTACACTTCAAAAAGCATTTCCAGGTCTTCACGCGTGAGCGACTTCCAGGAATCCTGGCCTGGTATGATGGCCTCGGCAACGCCGCGCTTCATTTCCTGCAGCTTGAGGATTTTTTCTTCAACGGTGTTCTGGCAGATCAGCTTGTATGAGAACACCTGGTGGGACTGGCCGATGCGGTGCGCCCTGGCCGTGGCCTGGCTTTCGACGGCGGGGTTCCACCACGGGTCGTAATGGATGACGTAGTCTGCGCTGGTCAGGTTGAGTCCGGTGCCGCCAGCCTTCAGCGAAATGAGGAAGATGCGTATGGACGGCGTGTTGTTGAACTTGTCAACCTGTTCCAGGCGGTCCTTGCTTGAGCCGTCAAGGTAGCAGTAGGATATGTCGGACATTTCAAGCCAGGCGCGTATCTGCTGCAGCATCTGCACGAACTGCGAGAACACGAGCACCTTGTGGCCTTCTTCGACGATGTCGAGAATCATGTCTTTAAAGGCCTCGAACTTGCCGGACGGCATGTTGGCGTTGAAGCCTGGCATGTCCAGCTTGAGCAGCTTGGGATGGCAGCAGATCTGGCGGAGCTTGAGCAGTGCGTCCAGGATGGACATCTGGCTTTTGGCCATGCCGTTCTTGTCAACGTCGGCAAGCACCTGGTCGCGCAGCTTTTTGGCCAGGGAGGCGTAAAGCTCTGCCTGCTCTTCTTCAAGGGAGCAGTACATGACGTTTTCGACTTTGGGCGGCAGGTCTTTGACAACTTCGGCCTTTGTGCGCCGCAGGATGAAGGGCTTGACCCTTGAGCGCAGGTATTCGAGCGTTTCTGCATCGCCTTCCTTGATGGGTTTGACAACGCCGCGCTGAAAGGCATGCTGGCTGCCCAGAAAGCCCGGCATGAGAAATTCAAACAGGCTCCACAGCTCGAAAAGGTTGTTTTCTATGGGCGTGCCCGACAGGCAGAGCCTCAGCTTGGCCTTGATCTGCCGCACGGAGCGGGTCGTGATGGTGTTGGGGTTTTTAATGTTCTGCGCTTCGTCAAGGATGATGGAGTTGAACTCGTACTGCTCAAGCTCTTCCATGTCGCGGCGCAGAAGGGCGTAGGTGGTGAGCACCAGGTCGGACGAGCCGATCTTTTTGAACAGGCTTTCGCGCCGCGTGCCGTACACGACCACGCGCGACAGCCCCGGCACAAATTTGGAGGCTTCACGGTCCCAGTTGGAAAGCACGGAGGTGGGCACGACAATGAGGTTGGGCCCGTGCGCGCCGTGGTTGACCATGTGCTGTATGAACGCCAGCGTCTGTATGGTCTTGCCAAGGCCCATTTCATCGGCGAGGATGCCGCCAAAGCCGTATTCGTTAAGAAAGTTGAGGTACGAGATGCCCTGTATCTGATAGGGGCGCAGCGAGGCGTTGAGTCCCTGCGGCGCTTCGATCTGCCGCACCTCCTGAAAGTTCCTGATGTTGTCGCGCAGCTTGCTCCAGAACGAATCGACGAACGTTTCGGGCAGGTCTTCAAGAATATTGTCAAGAATGGGCGCTTCGTACTGCTTGAACTGATGCTTTGGCGGTTTGGCCGGGTCGAGGCCGAGCACCTTGAGCTTGTGCGAAAGCTTTTCAAGCCAGGATTCAGGCAGGCTGGCGTACGAGCCGTCTTTAAGCTGCACATAGCGCTTGCCCTTGAGCCATGCCTTCCAGATTCGTTCGAGGGGCAGGTTCTGCCCGTCGTAATCGACAGAAATGTC
>JAGAZG010000171.1 GCA_017940105.1 Mailhella sp.
AGCGCCGAAATGGAAAGCGCCAGAAGTACGGTGGTGACCAGAGCTGCCATACAGGTAATCAGAGCACTGCTCCGCTCAGGTCGCCGCCCAGGGTGCGGGGCATTCGCAGGGAATGCAGCAGTGCTTCAGATGGTTCGCCGGAAAAGATTTCTTTTTCAGGGGCCGCCAGCGCCAGTGCAAGAACGCAATCTGCTTCGCTGACAAAGCGAATGTCCAGAGAGCTGATGATTTCTTCAGGCACATCGGCAAGATCCTTACGGTTGTCTTCGGGCAGGAGCACTGTTTTCATGCTGGTTCGCTGGGCGGCCAGCAGCTTCTCTCTCAAACCGCCAATGGGAAGCACTCTGCCGCGCAGGGTCAGTTCACCAGTCATGCAGATGTCGCTTTTCACGGGAATGCCCAGAAGCGCCGAAGCCAGCGAAGTTGCCAGAGTAATGCCGGCCGACGGTCCGTCTTTGGGCACGGAACCTTCTGGAACATGCACATGAATGTCTACATCCTTGTAAAAGTCCTGGCGCAGGCCGAGCCTGCTTGACCGGGAGCGGATGTACGAAAGCGCGGCATGGGCGGACTCTTTCATGACGTCGCCAAGTTTGCCTGTGACCTGCAGTTTGCCGTTGCCGGGCATGACAGTACTCTCTATGTACAAAAGGCAGCCGCCAGCTCCGGTATAGGCCAGACCTGCAGCTACACCGGTGAGAGAGCGGGTTTCACGTTCTTCATTATGGTATTTTCTTACGCCGAGGTATTCTTCAAGATCGCCGCTTTCTATGCGTGTGACCGCATGGACGGAATCTGGTTGATCCACTATGCGAATGGCAGTCTTGCGGCACAGCGCGGCAATTTGGCGCTCCAGATTTCTCACGCCGGATTCGTGTGTCCATGACCGTATGATCTCCAGCAGAGTGTCATCGGAAATTTCCATGTTCCCCGGGAGAAGTCCGTGCTGCTTCCATTGCCTTGGCAAAAGGAATTCCCTGGCGATGCGTAGCTTTTCGCCTTCGAGATAGCTGGGCAGTTCCAGGATTTCCATGCGGTCATACAATGGAGCAGGAATGTTCTGAGCCGAATTGGCCGTGGTGATAAAGAAAACCTGAGAAAGATCGTAGTCGAGGTCAATGTAATGATCGTTAAACGTGGAGTTTTGCTCAGGATCAAGGACTTCCAGCAGCGCAGAAGCCGGGTCTCCGCGAAAATCGACGGTCATTTTGTCTATTTCATCAAGGCAGAACAGTGGGTTGTTATACTTTGCCCGTTTGAGTGCCATGAGTATTTTACCCGGCAACGCCCCGATGTAGGTGCGCCTGTGCCCCCGTATTTCAGCTTCGTCCCGCACGCCGCCAAGGGAAATGCGCACGAATTCACGCCCCGTTGCCTCAGCAATGGAACGTGCGAGAGATGTCTTTCCCACTCCCGGCGGACCGACAAGGCAAAGGATGGGTCCCCTGAGCCCGCCTGAAAGCTTTTGCACCGCCAGATATTCAAGTATGCGCTGCTTGGGCTTTTCAAGTCCGTAGTGGCCTTCGTCAAGCAGTTTTCCTGCCTTAGCAAGGTCGATGTCTATGTTTTTAAGTTCGTTCCATGGAAGATCTAAAATCCAGTCGATGTAGTTTCTGACAACAATATATTCTGAAGAACCGGGCGCCATCTGGTCCAGCTTGTGCAGTTCTCTCAGTGCATGCGCACGAGATTCTTCGGGCATGTTTTTGCGTTTGAGCTTTTCTTCGAGTTCTGCATGCTCAACCTGAATGTCGTCATGGCCGAGCTCATGGTTTATGGCCTTTAGCTGCTCAGAAAGATAATATTCCTTCTGGTTCTGCTCCATTTGGGCCCGGACCTTGCTCCTGATGTCTTTTTCGAGGCTGGCTGACACAAGCTCGCCGCCAAGTATGTTATAGGCAAGGCGGAGCCTTTGACCATCGTCAAGCAATTCGAGAAGATCCTGCTTATGACGGTAGTCAGTTTTAAGAAGCGGGGCCGAAGCGTCGGCAAGAAGTCCGGGTTCTTCAATAAGGGCAAGGGCAGACAGCTGTTCAGGCGTAATGCGCTTTGCCTGGCGGCTGACGTCTGAAAGTGCTTCGTGAAAGGCTTCGATGACGGCAGGCAGCTCTGGATCCTGGCTTTGAATTTCGTAGACGCGCTTGGTTATCAGGCGTGGAAAAGCCCTGTCACCGAATGGCGGAGCAGAGTCAAGAGGCTGAAACTCAGCGCGGTACAGTCCTTCACAAAGCATGCGGTATGTGCCATCGCTTTGCCGTTCCGCCGTCTGGATGCGGCTGACAACGCCGATGCTGTACAGATCGTCAAGTGCCGGGCGTTCGAGGGCAGAGTCTTTTTGAGCTATGAGAAAAATTAGCCGGCCGTACTCGGAAACAGCGCTGCTTATGGCGCTGACAGAAGCCGGTCTTCCTACATGAAAGGTCATGAATGTGCGAGGAAACATGACGACTTCGCGCAGGGGAAGGACTGGCAATTCAAGAGGGGATTCTGCCATGAGGATTTCTGCTCTTTCCATAACGTTTTCCGAACCGGTATACAAAACAGCGCGGCATGCGTTCTCCGGCTGCCTGTGCTCATGCAACCGGCCACTGCCGCATCCGCACCGACGTTAAACAAACAGGGGCTTTTCAGTCTCTTCTATGACGCCGCGGGTAATCCTGCATGCCTTCACTCCTTCGAGTGTGGGCAGCTCGTACATGATGTCAAGCATTACATGCTCAAGCACGCTGCGCAGTCCGCGCGCGCCAGTTTTGTTTTCCAGCGCTCTTTCTGCAACTGCGCGCAGGGCGTCGTCATCAAATTCAAGCTCGACGTTATCCAGCTTGAAAAGCTGCTGATACTGCCTGACAAGGGCATTCTTTGGCTCTTTCAGAACACGAACCAGATCGGCGGCGTTCAGCTCTTCAACGTGGGTGATCACTGCAATGCGACCGATGAATTCCGGAATAAGCCCGAACTGAACGAGATCGGTAGGAATGATTTTATCCAGCAGTTCGCTGAGCGTGTGATCCTTTTTCTGCTCTATATGGGCGCCAAAGCCCATGCTGGATCCGCGCGTGCGCTGTTCAATGATTTTTTCAAGTCCTATGAAGGCTCCCCCGACAATGAACAGAATGTTTGAGGTGTCCATGCGGATAAATTCCTGCTGAGGGTGCTTTCTTCCTCCCTTTGGAGGAATGTTGGCCATGGTTCCCTCAACGATTTTCAAAAGGGCCTGCTGAACACCTTCGCCAGAAACGTCGCGGGTAATCGAAGGTCCGTCTGCCTTACGGGAGATCTTGTCTATTTCGTCGATATAGATGATGCCTTTGCATGCGGCTTCAAGATCGTAGTCGGCATTCTGCATGAGCTGGACAAGGATGTTTTCTACGTCTTCGCCTACATAGCCGGCTTCGGTCAGCGTTGTTGCGTCTGCAATGGCAAAGGGCACGTTAAGAATGCGGGCCAGCGTGCGGGCAAGCAGTGTTTTTCCGCTTCCAGTAGGGCCCAGAAGAAGAATGTTGCTTTTCTCAAGTTCGATGCCGTCCAGCTTTTCTTTGTGGAAAACGCGCTTGTAATGATTGTATACGGCTACAGACAGAATTTTTTTTGCTTTGTCCTGCCCGATGACATATTCGTCCAGTTTAGCCTTGATTTCCTTAGGCGTCAGCAGTTTTTCAGGCTCCCCGGCAGACTCTTGAGCAAACATGCGGTCTTCTTCTGCCATGACTTGCGAACAGGCGGCAACGCAGGCGTCACAGATGCAGGCGTTGTCCTGCACGACAAAGTGCCTGGCTTCAGAAACTGGGCGCCCGCAAAATGAACAGCGGATTTCGTTTTCTTCGTTATTCATGGATGGCCTTATGCGATATCGCTGCGAGAGGTGAGTATGCGGTCAATGATGCCGAACTTCAGCGCCTCTTCGGCAGAAAGAAAATTGTCTCGCTCGGTTGCGGCGGTGATGCGCGCCACCGTGCTGCCTGTGTTTTCTGCCAGAATGCCGTTAAGCAGTTTTTTCAGGCGCTGCCCCTCGCGGACATGAATGTCCAGATCTGTAATCTGCCCCTGGTAGCCGGATGATGGCTGATGTATCATGATGCGGCTGTGCGGCAAGGCATAACGCAGACCTTTCGCACCGCCGGCAAGAAGAAAAGCGCCCATGCTTGCGGCCTGGCCTATGCAAAGCGTGGATACTGGAGAGGCAATGAACTGCAT
>JAGAZG010000172.1 GCA_017940105.1 Mailhella sp.
GGTATACAAAACTCCGGCCTGGGCCCTCAGGGGACTTTGCGCGTCAAAGCCAAGCTTTTGCGCGAGAGCGTCAGCAGTGACAAAGCCAATGCCTCGTATATCCATGGCCAGCCTGTAGGGATTTTCCCTCACCACATTGAGAGCTGATTCGCCGTAGCTGCGGTATATGCGCACAGCAAGCCCGGGGGTGACTCCATGAGGCTGCAAAAAAAGCATGAGCTGGCGTATGCCCTGATGTTCCTCCCAGGAGCTTTGCATGGCCGCCAGGCGTTTTCTGCCGAATTTGGGAATTTCCAGCATGCGCTCCGGCTCATTATCCATGATGTTTAGCGCTTCTGCTCCAAACTGAGAAACGATTTTCTCCGCCCACTTCGGCCCTATCCCCTTGATGCAGCCGGACGCCAGGAAAAGCCTTATGCCTTCTTCGGTGGCCGGCATTTCCTCTTCGCATGAATCCATTTGCAGCTGGCGCCCAAAACGCGGATGGTTGCACCATCTGCCTCTGACGCGCAGGCGAACGCCTGGCTGCGGCGATGCCATGGCTCCCACTACAGTCACAGGATCGTCCCTGTTTTCTATGGCAAGGCGAAAAACAGTCCAGCCGTTTTCATCGTTATGGAAAACCACGCGTTCCACAGTGCCGGATACGTTTTCAAGCCCCTGGGCGGAACGGACATGCTGACCGTCTTGATTTTTTAAAGATTCAGAATTTTCTTCGGACATGGAAAAAAGCCAATATTTTCAATATGCTCCTGAACAATGCAGAAGAGAAAACATACATTAAAATTAAATGTTCTTCAACAGGGTGGTATCATTTGCCGGCTCTTTCATGAAGCAGTGCGAATCCAGTCCGGCAAAATGCCGTTCCTGACCATTTTCGTATATCTCTGCGAATTTTTTAAGTACGTGATGCGCTCAGTGTAATGCCTGCGCCTTCTGCCGCTGCTCAGCAGAAAAGCCGCCTTGCAGCGCAAAAGCGTCAGTTTTTCAAACACGTTTAAAAGCCGCGCTTTCAGGCAGTCCTTATGAAAAAATTCAGCAATTGCCCCATAGCACGGCGTTTTTTGCGCGTATTGCCAAAAATACGACGAGGCTTCTTTAAAAGCCCCGTTTTTATTAAATGGCTTTACCCCGCCTGAATAGTGAATGATTGCCGGATCACCCACGATTTTGTCATGTTCCGGCATGCCTTCATAAAAAGCGCTGTTCAGCCACATGACATTGTACCTGGGGTGCAAGAAAAGGATTTTTCCATAAAACAGAGAGTTCAGCACATCCTGGTCATGATGCTTGATTCCTTTTGTGACAGCAGCTTCAAAAAAAATGTTCGCGTTAAAATCGTTCCGTATGCTTTTTAAATTCAGCAGCATGACTCCGGCATTGAAATAGAGTGAAGTGTCCTTGAGTCCTAGCACATGTTCGGCATACTGCGCGAATGAGCGGCTCATATCGCGAATTATGTTGGCGTCTTTTGCTGCGGCAGCATAATAATCTGATATATCGGTATTAAAAACCAAGGATATGTCCTCAAGGATTATCGTGTCGCCGTCAAGATACAGCGCCTTGTCATAATCACTGAGCAGCTGCGGAATGAAAAAGCGGTAATAGGTCGCGTTGCTCAGGCGCTTTCCGGTCTTAAGGCGTTTTATGTTGCTGGCGTCAATAAGGCTGGATACGTCGTACACTCGAAGCGAAACATTTTGCATGTCACTCGTCATGCTCTCAAGCGCACGTTCGTTTGCCTCGCTTAAATCAGAACTGAGCACGATGATGTCATAAAACTTTTCAGGCGAGGCATGCTCAATCAGTGATTGAATGCATGGAGCAAGGTTGATGCAAAAACTGTTATCAAGCGCAAATACAACCGTGACGCTGTCATGGAGCTTTTCTATTTTTTGTTGATCGTGCAGCCTGTGCATCAAAGACAACCTTCTGAAAAAGCAAAATATTGCCGATTGTTCTTACCAAGCGTATTATACATATTTAAAATTATGGCGCAATGGATATTATGAGCCCGCAATTTCCAGTAAAAACAAGCTGTAGTGATGAAAATACTTTTGCTTTTTTTGCTTGAAAACGGCACAGCAGCATGCTAGGAATTGCACGGTAGGTTATGAGCATATCGCTTGCGCATCGTTTTTTTATTGTGGAGCTTTTATGTCCCAAAAAATTTGCATAGGTGTTGCCGGTCTTGGCACTGTCGGCAGCGGTCTCGTTGAAATGCTGCAAAAAAATCATGACGACATTCTGCGCAGGACCGGCCGTGAAATTTTCATCAAGGCTGCCGCCGTGCATGACCTTTCGAAAAAGCGCCGCCTGCCTCCTGAAACTGTTTTGACAGACAATCCCATGTCGCTTGCCGACGATCCTGACATAGATATCGTTGTAGAGCTTATGGGCGGCACCACTGCCGCACGGCATCTGATTTTGCGGGCCATCGAAAACGGCAAATCCATCGTCACGGCCAACAAGGCTCTTTTGGCAGAATACGGGCAGGAAATTTTTTCGCTTGCTGCAAAGAAAAATGTCGCCATCGGTTACGAAGCCAGCGTGGCAGGAGCCATACCTGTCATTCAGACGCTCAAAAACAGCCTGGCAGGAAACCATATCACTTCTGTTCTTGGCATTCTGAACGGCACATCAAACTACATTCTTTCAGAAATGAACAGCCGTGGGCTGGATTTTCCAACAGCGCTCAAGGCCGCTCAGGAAATGGGCTATGCTGAGGCAGATCCTTCGCTTGACATTGACGGATTTGACGCAGCCCATAAGCTTACGCTTCTCATACGCCTGGCATGGGGCAGGCATTATCCGTTTGCCAACCTTTCAGTTGAAGGCATACGACGCGTGGATCCGCTTGACATTGAATTTGCCAGGCAATTCGGATGCCGCATAAAACTGATTGGCATGGCCGAAGAAAAAGCCGGCAAGATCAAGGCCGGCGTCTTTCCTGCCCTCGTGAGGAGCACCATGCTTCTTGCGCGTGTCAACGGCGCTTTCAATGCCGTCCGCATAGAAGGCAATGCCGTCGGCTCCTTGTTTTTGCACGGGCTTGGCGCCGGCAGCCGGCCTACAGCAAGCGCCGTGCTAGGCGACCTTTTGGCTTTGGCCAAGCGCAATGTGCTGAACAGCGCTGACGATAACACCGGCTTTGTTGACGATTTGCCCCTTGCCGACTTTTTATCTCCTGACGAAGCGGTCAACCCATGGTATGTACGCGCCACCGTGCGGGACACCCCGGGCGTGCTGCGTGATATTGCCGGCGTTTTTGCGCAGGAAAATATCAGCTTTGCCCAGCTTATCCAAAAAGAAAAGCAGGATGACCGGGTTTCCCTCGTCTTTTTGACGCACGCAACGCAGGGCCGCGCCATACGCAGCGCCACGGGAGCGCTTGAGCGTTCCGGCATACTGCTTGTTCCTGCAACATGCTACCGCATTCTTGAAAATCGCGACCATGAAGCAGAAGGCGCGTAGCCGGCATTGACAAATGCCTGACCTGTTCCTATCTATACCAAAATTATTGCATACTGGAGAATGCCCATGATTAAACTTTCTCAAAACGCCCAAAAGGAACTGGAAGCGTTTTTCGCTGACAGGCCAAAATCCGGCATCAGAATTTACCTGGCTCCCGGCGGCTGAAGCGGCCCGCATCTTTCATTGGCTCTGGATGAGCCAAACGATAACGACAGTTCTTTTGAAGTCGGCGGCTTTACTTTCTGCCTTGAAAAAAATCTCCTGGAACGTGTCAAAGGCGTCGAAATAGACGTCAGCTACATGGGCTTTATAGTTTCTCCAGTCGTTCCCGTAGGGGGAGGCCGCAGCTGGGGGTCGTGGGGAAGTTCGTGCGGGAGCAGGTAAGGCAGATTTCAGGGACTGCATGGAGCCATAACCTCAATTTGCACTCGCGGAGGCATAATGTTTTCCATTAGTCAGACTGCTGTATCTGAACTCAACGCTTTTTTCAGCGACAGGCCAAAATCTTCCATCCGCATATATCTGGCGCCTGGCGGGTGCAGCGGTCCTCGCCTTTCTCTGGCTCTTGATGAACCGGGCGAGGATGATTCGGTTCTTACCGATTCAGGGTATGACTTTTGCATGTCCAAAAGTCTGCTTGAACAAGTTGGCGGCGTCAGCATTGATGCGACGCCCATGGGCTTTTTGGTTACGCCCGAAATAGCCTTGCCGCAAACCGGCGGCGGCTGCTGCGCCGGTTGCGCAGGCTGCCATTGATGCAAAACGGCGCATGCTGATCCATGCGCCTTTTTTTACTGCTGGCACCATGATACCCTTTTGGAAAATTACACCCGGCGGCAATCCGACCATACTTTTCAATGCGGCTGACATACCCCCTTGCTCCCGCCCTTCTGCCGCAGTGGAAGCCATGTCGCCAGGTCATCTGCAAGCTGAGCAGGTGGGATTCATTGATATTGACCGCTGCCGCCTTGACATGATGGGCGGTGAATTCTGCGTCAATGCATCCCGTGCTTTTGCCTGCCTTCTTGCGACAGAGGGAAGACTGCGTCAGACTGCCGCTGAGCAGTATGAAGGGATCATTTTTTCTTCTGGCGCTGATCATCCGCTCCCTGTGCTCGTCAGGCGCGCACAGGCAGGCAGCTGCTGGCATGCTGAAGTCTGCCTTTTTATGCAGGCCTTGCCTGAACAGAAACGGCTCTGCGACGGCTCAGCGAGAATCGACCTGCCAGGCATAACCCATATCATCGAACATGACGTAAAGCCTGATGACCTAGAGGCGTTCTGCTGTTCGCAGCGCGCTGCAAACGGATTGGAGCTTAACGATGCTGTGGGCCATTTATGGCTGTCTGAAAAAGATGGACTTTTTTCCTTGTTCCCAGTTGTTTGGGTCCGTGCAACGTCGTCCCTCTGCCAAGAAACAGCCTGCGGTTCAGGCACGCTGGCATCCGCCCTTTTCCTCTGCGGCAAATCCCGATGCAGGCAGTTCACCATAAGGCAGCCCAGCGGTCAGGATCTATGCGTCAGGCTGGAAAAATCCTCCAGCGGCTGGAACGCATGGATCGGAGGCCCTTGCCGTATAATTGCCAAAGGCGAAACAACCCTTCTCTCAATTGATTCTGCCAGGGCTGACCAGACAGCGTCGTAGCAGACCCGCACAGGGATCAATGCCTGTGCACCCGTTGTTTGTAAGAAGAATGAACCAACCAAAACCAGACGCAACGAATATTCCGGCCTTCAGTCCGCGATGCATCCGCATCTGACAGAAAGCCAAGTTCTTATGCCGGACTGAAATAACGATAAACGATACTGCGCAAGAGGTATTATGAACTGCCCAAACTGCCATTTTGATCTGCCTGAAGGATGCGTTTCCTGCCCCCATTGCGGTCAGGCTGTCATACGCACCAATGCCGTTGTCGATGCCGAACTTGTCCAGGACAATTATGACGCCGGCAAAAGCCATGGACAGGGAGCGTTTTACCGCAAATTTGTGTACATCACTCCGCAAAACTCAGCGTTATTGTCGCCTCTTCCCACAGGCATGATAACCTTTGCGCTGGCTGTTGCCATGGGGCTTCAATACGGTTTTCTGGCGTTTATCGGCTTTTTATTTTTTTATGGCCTGACATGGATTGCTTCTTTTGTTCTGCGGATGCAGCTGCTTTTTAAAGGCCGCTTCCTCCCCCCTCTGCTCGTGCAATGCTGCTCATGGGCGATTTGCTGGCTGATCGTAAGCAAACTTGCCGTCTGAAACATTAATGGTCTATGCTGACTCAACGCGGTAAAACATACGCATGCCTGTTTCTGGTATGTGCGTCATGGGGTTCATGCTATCTGTTCATAGAACTGGCGCTGCGCAGTTTTCCCCCATATGCGCTTACCTCCATGCGCATCGGCCTGGCTGGGGTCATTCTTTATGCCCTGCTCTGGTTGCGTGGCGCTCGTCAGGTGCCAACGCTGTCAGACCTGCGCAGAGCCTTTGTCATGGGCTTTTTCATGTCGTTTTTAAGCGCTGGCCTCATGACCGTAGGCCAAAAATATGTTCCTTCAGGCACCGTTGCCATAATCATGGGGTCGACACCATTATGGATGGTCATTGCAGCCTGGCTGCTTTTGCATGAATCCCCCCCTTCGCGCCGTCAGTGCCTCGGTCTTCTTTTAGGTACGGCAAGCGTTATTCTTCTTGGAATACGGCAAGGTTCGCTTGGCATGGGTTCGGCGTTTGGCATGGTCTGCCTTGCGCTTAACATCGCCGGCTGGGTTGGCGGTTCGCTGTATGCAAAGCTGCATGCGCATGACACACAGCTGACGGTTCATCAGACTTCGGCCCTCATGCTCATGGCTGGAGGCCTTGAACTTTGCCTTACAAGCCTCGTGCTTGGCGAGCAGGTCAATTTTTGCTCGCTTCCCGCCTTGGCCTGGATTTCTCTTCTTATACTCATATTCTTTGGCGGCATCACAGCCTATTCGTGCTACTTCTGGCTGCTTGAACACACAAGCACGGCTGTGGCCATATCATACGATTACGTCAACCCAGCCATCGGCATGCTTCTTGGCCGCCTTGTAACAAATGAGCCGCTGGACGCATTAAAAGTCGGCATATGCTTTTCCATCATTGCCGCGCTCTATCTCGTCGTGACCGGAGGACGAAAAATTTGACTGCAGACATCCCCATCTGGGCTGAGCTGCATAATCTCCATAACGACTCATGCGGATTCCTTTCATAGCAATACTCTCAATGAAACTTGTGTTTATCAGGCAGGTGCGTTAGCCTGCTAAAAAAATAAGGGAGCAGCCTATGAAATTCATCGATCTTGTTGCACAGGCAAGGACCTGCAGGCGCTATTCAGAATCGCCCGTGACCTTAGACATGCTTGAACGCTGTGTCGACTGCGCCAGATTGGCTCCCTCGGCACGAAACCAGCAGGTATTGCGCTTTGCCATTGTCAGTTCTGCTGAACAATGCCGTCTTGTCGGCAAGACGTTGCGTTTTGGCGGGGCATTAAAACCGGAACAGCGACCGACAGAAAGCCAGATGCCCAGGGGCTACATCATTATCCTCGGCCCGGAAAATCCCGACGCTTTCACATTGATGGACGTCGGCATTGCAGCGCAAACCATGTTTTTGGCCGCTGCAAATGAAGGTCTTGCCTGCTGCATGGTCGGAGCCATTAAAAAGCCGGAACTGGCATCGCTGCTGTCGCTGCCTCAAAATTTAAGCATACAGCTGGTCCTTGCCGTTGGCTCACCTGCAGAGGCTCGCAAAATAGTAAGCCGCCGTCCTGACGGCAGCCTTACGTATTACAGAAATGAGCGTGATGAACATTGCGTGCCCAAAATCACCCTGGACGAAGCCATCGTCATCAGGCTCTGACCATTAATTCTGCTTGCGCAACA
>JAGAZG010000173.1 GCA_017940105.1 Mailhella sp.
ATGCCGGGACCATCAAAATAAAATGCCTTAAGCGATATGATGCGCTTGCGCATGAATTCGCCGTCTACAATAAATGTAACTCTTGTCATACAAACCTTCTTTTTTAGCCGGGAATATCCCGATAGCGGATATAACGCAGCAGATGGATGTTTACCGTTCGCCAAAAGAGCAGAACGGCGGCTAAAACGATAGGGACAGTAAAGGTTTCTGTCAAGAAGACGTTCTTTCCTGAGCTTGCCCGGCGGACGTGTTAAGGCTATGGTTTGTTCAGGAGTGCTTTTATGGAGCAAGAACTGCGTATTGTGTTTTTACGAGATGCTTCGGCTATGTATGGCGGTGCGCCCGCCTATGCCACTAGCGGGGCTGCTGGCCTTGATCTCAGAGCATGCCTTGATGAAGAAATCCTGACGATAGATCCTGGCTGCCGGGTGGCTGTTCCGACTGGCATATGCGTGGAGGCCTGCGTACCTGATGCCGCAGGATTCATTTATTCCCGCAGCGGACTTGGAGCTGTAAAAGGCCTTGCCGTGGCGCAGGGAGTTGGTGTCGTTGATGCCGATTACCGCGGCGAGATCGTTGTATGGCTTCTGAACACGTCTGGCGAACCCCTGTCCATAGCAAGGGGCGAGCGCATCGCCCAGCTTGTTTTTCAGCCAGTTTTACGGCTCCGTCCGAGGAAAGTAGAACGTCTTTCAGAAACGGAGCGTGGCGGCGGAGGTTTTGGCCATACCGGTCGTCAGTGACTTTTTAAACACGAGATTGTTAATATGCTACCAGCTATACAATTTCCCTCCAAGGCCGCATGGCATGTGCCTGACGAGACCGAATGCGTCAGACTGTGGGATAAATTTGGCATGCTGCCTAACATACGCGAACATTGTCGCAGCGTTGCCGGTATCGCCTGCGAGATAGTCCGCAGAGCAATAGATCTAGGACTTGTACCGTCCGAAAGGCTTTTAAGTGAACCACTGGCCTTGGCGGCTGGGCTTTTGCACGATATTGCCAAAACCTATACCATACGGCATGGCGGCAGCCATGCGCAGCTCGGAGCGGCATGGGTGAAAGAAGAAACGGGCAACTATCTGTTGGCACAAGCCGTGCTTTTTCATGTGTCCTGGCCATGGCAGGAAGGAGATCTGGACGATGTTCTCGACCCCCTTCGGCTTCCGGTCATTGTCGCCTATGCTGACAAACGTGTCCGCCATGCAGATGTGGTTAGCCTTAAGGAACGGTTTGACGATCTTGTTGTCCGATATGGTATTTCTCCGGAAAAAATCGCTGTAATAAAAGGGTATTACACACATACGCAGGCCATTGAGAAGGCCATTTTTGACAGGATCGGTGTATTATGAAGACAATGCGGATTTTATTGGTGGCTGGCGGCTGGTCCAGCGAACGTGAAATTTCTCTTAACGGCGCTGCCGTGATTATGAAAACGCTGAAGGAAAGGGGGCATCTTGTCACCCTGTTTGATTTGCGCGACGGTTTTGAGCAGTTGCTTTGCCTTGCCCGCCGAAATGATGTTGCTTTTCTCAATCTGCATGGGCAGCCAGGCGAAGATGGACTGGTGCAGGCTTTGCTCGACCGCATAGGCTGTCCGTACCAAGGTGCAGATCCTGCGGGCTCTTTTCTTGCCCTTAATAAGGCGGCGGCCAAGTCCTTATTTATTCAGTCCGGCATACGCACGCCGCGTTATGAATTTTTGCCGCAGCGTCCGGAGGAGGGATGGCGTCCGTCCATGCCTTTTCCTTTGTTTGTCAAATCAAATACGGGCGGTTCCAGCATAGATCTTTTCCGGGTGTCATGCGAAAAGGAACTTTCAGAAGCTCTGAATGATCTTTTTGCACAGAGGCAGGAAGTTCTTGTAGAAGAACTGATAACCGGTCAAGAAGTTACCTGCGGGGTCATCGGTTGCAAAGGTGAGGAAAAAGCTCTCCCTCCTGTTCTCATTGTGCCTAAGCGGGAGTTTTTTGATTTTCACGATAAATACGCCCAGAATGGCGCTGATGAACTGTGCCCTGCGCCTCTGGATGACACCGTGATAGAAAAAGTCCGCCGGGCAGCGCTTGCGGCGCATCGCTGCCTGGGCCTTGAAGGGTGCAGCAGGGCTGATTTTCGTCTGAGAGAAGACGGTGAGCTTTTCATCCTTGAGGTGAATACCCTGCCGGGGATGACGTCCGCAAGTCTTGTACCAAAGGAGGCTGCCGCAGTTGGCATGCCATTTGGAGAACTCCTGGAAAGCCTTCTTGCTTTTGCGTTGAAAAAGCATGCTGGCAGATAAGTTTTTAGCCAAAAATCGTCATGCTATTTTTGGCGAAATGATAGTAAATAGTTTTTAAATTGGTTCGATATAATAAAACGGCGCGGGATCATCTGTCCTGCGCCGTTTTTTTCGCTTTCGTTATGTGTGCGCTTATTTCCAGTCATGCATGCTGCAGTGCTTGACGCGGTCGCGTTCTTCGGCGGCCTTGCCATCATTGAAGCGATCTAGCGTTCCTACAAGGTAACCGGTGATGCGGCGAATGCGCTCAAACCTGACGCCTGACCCAATCAGGATCTGGCTTGCTGCGGACACTCCGGCTTCTGACTTGGCATGAACCATGGGAAGTTCTCCTTATTAAAATTTGACGTTGGGGATTTTGTCGCAGGCTTCTTTCCTTTCGTCGCTGCTGCGGCTGTCATGAACGTATCCCTTGATCTGCTTAAGAACGGAAAGTGGTATTCCTTCTCCGTCATGCCTGCCGCAGCGCGGGCAGACGTCGCCGATGATGCCCGTGTAGCCGCACACGGGGTCGCGGTCTACTGGGTGGTTGATGGATCCGTAGCCAATGCCGGCTTCTTTCATGGCCCTGACAATATCTTCAAATGCCTGAAGATTATTTAGAGGATCGCCATCTACTTCGACGTAGCTGATGTGCCCTCCGTTGGTTAGAGCATGGTAGGGAGCTTCAAGACGTATTTTGTTGTAGGCGCTGATGGGGAAGTACACCGGTATATGGAACGAGTTTGTGTAGTAGTCACGGTCAGTGATGCCCGGGATGTTGCCAAACAGCTTGCGGTCATATTTGACAAAGCGGCCTGCAAGCCCCTCGGCGGGCGTGGCAATGACGGTAAAGTTGAGGCTCGTTTCTTCGCCTTTTGCATCGGCCTTTTGCCGTATGGTGCGCACGATGCGCAGACCCAGTTCCTGAGCTTCTTCGGATTCTCCATGATGCACGCCAATGAGAGCCTTCAAGCATTCCGCCAACCCGATAAATCCTGTCGTGAGCGTGCCGTGCTTGAGAATGTCGCCCACCATGTCGCCTGGGGTGAGGTCGTCAGAATCCAGCCATATTCCCTGGCCCATGAGGAAAGGATAGTTGCGGCACTGCTTTTTGCTTTGGATTTCAAGACGCTGGAGCAGCTGGGCAAATACGAGGTCTGTTTTTTCGTTCAGTTCGGCAAAAAAACCTTCTATGTCGCCGCGATGGCGAAGTCCTATCCTGGGAAGATTGATGGATGTGAACGACAGGTTGCCCCTGCCGAACGTCGTTTCCCTGGAAGGATCGTGGCGGTTCGCCATGACGCGCGTGCGGCAGCCCATGTAGGCCACTTCGTGATTGGGATCGCTGCCCTGAAGATACGGCTTGTTGAACGGCGCGTCCATGAAAGAAAAGTTGGGGAACAATCTTTTTGCAGACACCCGGCAGGCAAGCTTGAACATGTCGTAGTTAGGATCCCCCGGGTTGTAGCTGTATCCTTCGCGCACCTTGAAGATGTGTATGGGAAAGATTGGCGTTTCGCCGTTGCCCAGGCCGGCGTCCTCAGCCAGTAGTGTGTTCTTGATGACCATGCGTCCTTCCGGGCTGGTGTCCGTGCCATAGTTTATGGAACTGAAGGGGACTTGTGCTCCCGCACGGCTGTGCATGGTGTTCAGGTTATGCAGCAGGCCTTCCATGGCCTGATAGGTGTCCCTGTCTGTTTTGGCGATGGCTTTTTTCAGGATGTGAGCAGACTCTTCGTCTGAAAAGCGCTCTTTAAGCAGGCCAATGGCAAAACTCTGACCTTCTTCGCTCAGGATGGAACAGAAAGAATCATATTTTCCTGTGGGAAAAGCTTTTGACCTCAGTTCGGTTTTCACATGAGTCCGAAAGTCTTCTGGGGCATCGAAGACATCAAGAATGAGATCAACATTTTTAATAAAGCTGCGCGCGACGGCAGGAGCGAGACCGTATTCAAAATTGGGTATGCTTTGACCGCCGTGCTGGTCGTTCTGGTTGGATTGTATGGCTATGCTGGCCAGAGCGCCGGCGCACTGTATGCTGTTGGGTTCGCGCAAAAAGCCGTGACCGGTGTTGAAACCTCCTGTGAACAGCTTTTTTATGTCTATCTGGCAGCATGTCGTGGTGAGGGAAAGGAAATCAAGGTCATGGATGTGTATATCGCCTTCGTCGTGCGCCCGGCTGAACTCAGGCTTGAGCAGGTAGTTGCGGTAGAAAGCTTTGGCAGCTTCGCTGCCGTAGCGGAGCATGGTGCCCATGGGGGTGTCGCCGTCGATGTTGGCGTTTTCTCTCTTAAGATCCATTTCTTTAGCATCGGTGAAAGAAAGATCCTTAAGGGTGTTCATGAGCTGCGTCTTCATTTCACGGACGCGTGTGCGTTCGTTGCGGTACAGGATGTATGCCTTGGCGGTGCGGGCGTGGCCGGCTTCAATCAGTACCTTTTCCACTATGTCCTGAACATGTTCGACGTCAGGCGTGTCATTGTCTTCTGCCTCAAGGATATCATAAACCTGATCCGCTAGCCGGCGTGCCATGGTACGGTCAGTTCCTCCCTGAGCCTTGGCAGCCTTG
>JAGAZG010000174.1 GCA_017940105.1 Mailhella sp.
ACAGGAGCGTGGAAAGAACTGTTCCAGCGATGATGAGAATGCCGCCCATGGTCGGGGTGCCGGATTTGCCCATATGTTCGGGAACATATTCAAGGATGGGTTGTCCGACTTTAAGGGCGGCAAGCTTTTTTAAAAACCATGGCCCCGTCAGTATGGTGAAAAGCAGGGCAAAAATGAGCGCTGATGCTGAACGGAAAGTTATGTAGCGGAATATGTTCAGAACAGAAAAGCTCTGGCTGAACGGCACGAGGACATTATAAAGCATGGCTTTCCTTATCCATAAACAGTTTCACCATATTTTCAAGGTGGTTCAGGCGTGAACCTTTAAACAGAACAACGCCTTTTTGATCCGGATTATGTGCGGTCGCCTGCCACTTGCTGAATTGTTCAAGAAAGTTCAGTGCGTTGCACCCGGGCAGGAAATAACCGGAAAATCCGCTTTCCTCAAGCCCTTGACGTACCTGTTCTGCATAATTGCCGTGCCAGAATACGGCGGAACAGCCGGAAGCCGCCAGATTTCTGCCAAGCCTGACATGTTCTTCCGGCGCGACTGACCCCAGTTCGCCCATTTCTCCCATCACGCATACGAGATCGCCGCTGCCTGCGAGTTCTCGCGCTGCGGCGATCATTCTGGATGCTGAGAGCGGATTGGCGTTATAGCTGTCGTCTATGACTGTCCAGTGCGGCAGCTCGTGCCGTGAAAAACGCTGGGCCGGAAATTCCGCAGTCTGGATGCCGCGCACAATATCACTGGCTGAAATTCCGAGCAGATGCGCAGCAGCTGCTGCGGCAATGATATTTTCGGCAGCATACTCGCCCGTCAGCTGTGCGTCTGCGGTAAACGTTGCTCCGGGCAGATGGATATCGTACATGCCACGGCCATGGCTGTTGGTTCCAAGATAGGCCGCATGGTAGGCGACGTCGTCGCGTCTGACTGAAAAGTACGCTATGCCGTCAAACTGGGATGCCTCACTGACAAGGGATTCATAATCGGCGCTGACCAGCGCGGGAAGGCCTGGACGCTTGTGCCTGAGCAGCCTTGATTTATAAAACGCGGTGCCTTTGCCGCCAAGCCCGAGCGAATGCCCCGCGCCTACATTAAGGATTATGGCGAGATCCGGCTCCATGATGGCGCCAAGTTCATCCATGTCGTCTGGATGGCTTATGCCTGCTTCCAGCACCCAGAAATCTTCGTCTCCGTCAGCGGCGAGTATGGAAACGGGCAGACCCACCTGAGTGTTTAGATTCATGGGCGTCCTGGCGGTTTTTCCGCTCATGGACAAAATATGCGAAAGCAGTTCCTTTGTCGTCGTCTTGCCTGCCGTGCCCGTAAGTCCGATAACCTTTCCGCAAAACGCTCTTCGGCAGGCACTGGCAATATCACCGATTCCCTTTACCGCGTTGGGGACAAGCAGCAGCGGTGCCGCCGGTTTTTGTGAACCTTCATAAATGTCCCGTTCTGCAAGAATGGCAGCGGCACCTGAATGCACCGCAGTATCGGCAAAATCATGTCCGTCTGCGCGTTCTCCGCGAATGGCCACAAAAAGCTGGCCTGGACGAACAGCGCGGCTGTCATAGGCGGCTCCGTTGAAAGTGGCATCCGTGAGCGGAGCATGCAGCAGCTGAGCGTGTGAATATGACGAGGCTTCTTTCAGCGTAATTTTCATGAAAGCAGCTCCCTGAGTATTTCCTGATCGCTGAAATGATGCTTTTGCTTGCCGATGATCTGGTAGTTTTCATGCCCCTTGCCGGCAACGAGGAGGGCATCGCCAGGCTGCAGAATGCTGACTGCAAGTTCAAGTGCCTTGCGCCGGTCAGCTTCCCTGTACAGGCGTGCAGCTTCAGAAAGACCCGGAATGATGTCGTCAATGATGCGTTCAGGATCTTCTGTGCGAGGGTTGTCAGAAGTGACGACGGCCACATCGCTCAATTCTGCGACGGCTTTGCCCATGAGCGGTCTCTTTGTCCTGTCGCGGTCTCCGCCGCAGCCGAACACGGTGATGATCCTCTTGAATTTGGCAGCTTTCAGGGCAAGCAGCACCCGGGTGAGAGCGTCAGGCGTGTGTGCATAATCGACAAAAACGCCGGCTCCGCATCCCGGAAAATTCGGATTAATGTCAGAGGGAATGCGCTCCAGCCTGCCGGGAACACCCATGAAGGAGCTGAAGCATGTCAGGTCTTCGGGTGAAAAGCCCAGTGAAAGAGCGAGGCCGCTCACGAGCAGAAGATTGCTCGCGTTATGCAGTCCGACAAGCGGGCTGGACAGTTCCCAGGATCTTTCCGCACCGGTGTCCATATGCCAGCGGAACAAAAGTTTAAGTCCTGAAGTGTCGGACTTGACTACGTCTGCTTTCAGGCTTGGCCTGTCGTCAAAACTGCGGCTGAGGCCAAAGGCAAGCGCCGACGGATTCTCTTCCAGCAGCCTGCACCCGTAAGCGTCATCTGCATTTATGACCATTTTTTTGTCATGCAGAGGAAAGTCAGAAAACAGTGCCCGCTTAGCCTGAAAGTATGCTTCAAACGTTTTGTGGTAATCAAGATGATCCTGCGTCAGATTGGTGAACGCCGCGGCGGCAAAGGGTATGCCGGCAATCCTCTTTTGCGAAATTGCGTGGGACGAGGCTTCCATGATCACGGCTTTTGCTCCGGACTTGCGCATGGCAGCGATGGACCGGTGCAGCACAAGGCACCCGGGAGTTGTGAGCGGAGCTGCTTCTTCGTGGCCTGGCCAGCGATAGCTGATGGTGCCAAGTACGCCGACGGGCACTCCTTTTGATTGATAAAGGTGCTCAAGCAGGTACGTGCAGGTCGTTTTGCCGTTTGTTCCCGTTATGCCGATGACGGGCACGTCGATGTCTGACGTCCCATACGCCGCAGCGGCAAGGTCGCCCAAAAACGCCCTCATGTCGTCGCAAAAAACGAATGCCGTGTCGGATCTGTCAAGGGTTTTTCCGTCAAAAGAACCGGCAAGTGCAGAAGAGGCGGCTATGCACCAGGCTTTTTTATCCAGCGCCATTTGGGCATATTGCAGGCTGCGGTCTTCTTCGCCGGGGATCGCCGGAGGAAGGGCGGCGAAAACGTCGCCTTGTTCAACAAGGCGCGAATCGGTTTCCAGACGGCGCTTTCCGGTTTTAAGTTCTGCGCATATTTGTTCTTTTGTCAGTAGCATGACTAATCCTTTGATGCTGTAATAATTTCTTTTACTGGTGCCTTGTCAGAAAGCCAGACGGTGCAGGTGCTGCTTTTCTGAAGTTTGCTGCCAGGTGCTGGGCTTTGCCTGACCACAAAGGTCCCGCTGCCCTTGACCTGAGGGATGAGCCCTCGCTGAGCGCACGCCTCCATGCTTCTTCGCAGGCTCAGCCCGCAAAGATCGGGCATGAATCCTGCGGGATCTGACGCGGGTGCAGCGGCTGTTTTTCTTTCAGCCTTTTGCTTTTTTTCCTGATCTTTTCTGTACTTGGCAAGATTGGCAAGATAAATTTCGTCTTTTTTCTGCTGGGCTCTCTGAGCCGGCGTGAGTTTTTTCTGCTTCACGGCGTTTTTTTTCTGCTCATCGGCTAATGCAAATGTCACGTCGGGCAGATAGCCGCTGTACGCCAGCGTTCTCGTGGCTACTTTTTGAAAGACGGGGGCCGCAATGGCGCCGCCGTAACCAGTTGTCGTCGGTTCGTCCAGCATGACGTAAATGACATATCTCGGAGCGTCAGCGGGGACAATGCCTCCAAAGGAAGCAAGCCTCTTCTGACTGTAGCCTTTTCCCCGTCGGGCAGCCTTTTGCGCCGTTCCCGTCTTGCCTGCGACGCGCAGGCCGGGAATGCGCGCTTTTGATCCTGTTCCGTTGCCGTCGACGACTTCTTCCATCATTTTAATGACTTCATTTGCAGTCTTCTGCGAAAAAATCCGCACAGGTTCCGACTGCTGCGTTTCTCCATCGTCAAGAACAATGCTCAATGGCCTGAAAAGTCCGCCGTCGGCCAGTGCCGTATACGCCTGCAGCATCTGCACGCCTGTCACGGATATGCTCTGGCCAAAAGACGTTGACATGAGATCAAGTTCGCTCCAGTCTCTTGTCCTGCGCAGTATGCCGCGGCTTTCGTGGATGCCGACGCCAGTCTTTTTGCCAAAGCCCAGCTTTGATAGATAGTTATGAAACCTTACTGCTCCCAGTTTCAGGCCGATTTTTGCAGAGCCGATATTGCTGGAGTGAGAAATGATTTCTGTGGCAGACGGCATTAGGCACAGCCCTACCCTCCTTTCTGATTATTCTGGCTATTGCCATCTTATTCCATCAGTTTGAAGATAACAAGTTGATTGCAGCTATGTTTAAGGTCATCCGTCCGGATGTGGT
>JAGAZG010000175.1 GCA_017940105.1 Mailhella sp.
CGACAGTCAACTTACCGATAATATCTAATGCGTCTTTGATAGTAGGCATATCCAATTACCTCCTTCGGTGGTACTGTTTCTTACTATTATTATACGCTATTTCTCGTCAAAAATCAACCATTTGTTGTGACAGAGCCTTTCTTTTTTATATAATAGGCAATCATGCATTCTGGTACAAGGTAACTGAAGGATGCGGATGTCGAAACCCGGTAATCGTCTCTCCCAATGAACAGCTGTCATCTTTTGTTCTTCGACAGAATGCAACGTTTTCTTTTTTTTCGTTATTTTCCACACCAGGAGGGAAATTATGGACAAAAGCAGACGCATGATACTTGGTGCGATGGGAGGGCTCGCCCTCAGTGGAGCATTTGCAGGAGCTAAGTTGGCAGCAGCCAGAGAAAGCGCACCCGTCGACGTTGCAAAGCAAGAGCGCTTTGCTCAGATGGGCGGTGACTTCAGCTGGAAATACCAGAAGCTTGATCCTGCAGAAAGCGGCATGGTTGCTTACGATGGTTACTGGCATAAGGGCTATGGCTGCGGCTACGGCGTTTACTATGGCATCGTCGGCATGCTGGCGGAAAAGTTCGGTGCGCCTTACAATAGCTTTCCTTTCTCTATATTTGAAATGTTCAAGGGAGGCATGTCCGACTGGGGTACCATTTGCGGCGCATTGGCTGGCGCTTCTGCAGCTATTTTTACGTTTTTCCCTCGTAAGCAGGCCAATCCGATGGTGTCAGAACTGTTCCGCTGGTATGAAAAGACGGCTTTTCCGATTTTTGATCCGAAAGATGCGGCAAAGGGGTACAAAGGCCCTCTGCCAACCAGCATTTCAAACTCAGTTCTCTGCCATATTTCTGTTTCACGCTGGGCATATACGACAAAGCTTGGGGCAAACAGCAAGGAACGCAGTGAGCGTTGCGGACGTATAACTGCCGATGTATGCATGAAGGCTATAGAGATTCTGAATGCTAAATTTGATGCAGGCACGGAATGGAAGGGGGCTTATTCTAAGCAGGAGTCAGTTGTCCAATGCACGACCTGCCACAGCAAGGGACAGATGTCTGATACACTCAAGGGTAACATGGGCTGCGATTCTTGCCATAGCGGGTCAGATGCTGTCAAAGACAAATTCCATGATCATCCAAACCTGTAATTGAGCTTGCGAGGGCTTTTTATTCCTGCAGCCAAAGCAGGCATGTAAAGCAAAGCCGTCATAATGGAGTGATGCCGGTCAAGAGGTCAGTGGATAATTAAAAAGTTCTGGACTGCCAGTCGTGCGATCGGCTGGCAGTTTTCTTATGCCGCAACATGGCAGTTCTCATGGTGTTCGGCAGGCGTCAACATGCGGAGATTCCGCTGTATCCGCCCCGTATTGCAAGCAGGGTGGCATAGCTTTTCCAAGCCTGCTGTTGCCACTGCGGCAAACAGGATTCTTGGCTGGCATGGCAAGGCACAAAAAACGGCACGGCTCATGACTGTGCACATCATCCATGCCGTATCATGTGCAACAGCCTTGTTCGCTTGCATGAGTATAAAAATACATCTATAAATAACAATATGTTATAATAATTTTTTATAAGATTCTCTTGCTGTGGGCCGCAACATATTGTAACAGGAAAAGCTGTGCATTTTGCCTTTCGTGGGCGTATACTTGCAAAAACAATACGGCGGAGCCTGACATGACAGCAATGGAATCATCGAAACCGGCCCTTTCCCTTCTAGTCGTAGACGACGATGAAGACATCCGTGTGCTTATGGCGGAATACCTGCGCCAGCACGGTTTTGAAGTGCATGTCGCAGACGGCGGCGAGTCCATGTTTGCGAGCGTGGCGGAACAGCGCCCTGACCTTATCGTGCTCGACATCATGATGCCAGGGGAGGATGGGCTTGCCTTGTGCCGCAGGCTGAAGGCTTCCCCGGGCCTTGAAGCCATTCCCGTCATTTTTTTGACGGCGCTTGGCGATACTGCCGACCGTGTGGCCGGGCTTGAACTGGGAGCTGACGACTATGTCGTCAAGCCGTTCCAGCCAAGGGAACTGCTTGCGCGCATCAGGGCGGTGCTCCGGCGTTCAGGCAGCTCTCAGGACGATGCGCAGGCTGTCCGCGATGTTCCTGAAAAGGCCTATCATTTCGGCGGCTGGACGCTGGATCTGGTGGCCCGGCATCTCATAGCCCCAGGAGGAATGATCGTTAACCTCAGCGGCGCGGAATTTCGCCTGCTGTCTATTTTTCTTGAGCATCCTCAAAAGGTGCTCAGCCGGGATTTTATACAGGATCAGCTTCAGGGACAGGAACTGGACCGCAGCCCGTTTGACCGCAGCCTTGACGTGCAGGTCTGCCGCCTTCGCGCCCGCCTGCGTGACAACGGCCGTGAAAGCAAGCTTATTAAAACGGTTCGCGGCGACGGTTACGTGTTTACAAGTCCCATAACGGCGGAATAATGGACCGTACGACGTTTTTTTCGAGGGAAGGGATGCGGCTTGACCGGCTGCCGGCTTTTTTCAGCCGCTGCATCCGCAGGCTGTATCCTGATTCGCTGCTTTCCAGGCTCATACTGATATTTTCTGTGAGTTTTCTGGTTTTTCTGGTGCTCACCACCATTTATGCCAGCGAGTCCAGGCATTTTTACTTCATGCGCGGACTCATGGCCGACCGTGCGCGGCATATGGCTGAAACGGCGGTGCTGCTTGACATGACAGCTCCCGAAATACGTTTTCTGCTGCGCGACCAGTTCAACAACAGCGGGTTCAACGTGCATTTTTCTTCGGCGAGGCCGGATTTTTCTGTTGCTGACGAAGAGCTCGAAGAGCCTTCCAGGCTTATGGAATACATGCTTAATCGAGCGCTGTCGCGGTTTTATGACAGGCCCCTGCACCGGGGTCTTAATCGGCGTCCATCGGGCGGTAGTGCGCCCGATGTGCCGCGAAGGGCCGTTCTTGTTCTTAAAGAGCTGAACATGCCCAGTCCCATGGAGGATTTTTGGAAATCGCTTCGGCAGTACTTTGTCAAGCCGAGGAGGGTTCCCGGTCCGTCGGTCTATCTGGCGTCAGCCGCCATTCCCCTGCATGACGGCAGCTGGGTTGTCTTTGAAGATTCTTCCCCTGGCTTTCCTCCCCTTCCGGAATTTCCTTTGGGCATCATACTTTCCATAGAATTGTTTTTTGTTTTTGTGAGCCTTTTTGCCTTTTATGTATGCGTGCGTCCTCTGCGCCGGCTGGCGGAAGCGGCCGAAAGTTTCGGACGCGACATACCGGGAACGCCGGCCTTGAAGGAAGAGGGGCCGGCAGAAGTCCGTGAGGCTACGCATGCCTTTAACCGCATGCAGGAGAGCATACGGGAGTTTCTGGATGAAAGGGAGCGCACAATTGCCGCCGTATCCCACGATTTGCGCACGCCGCTCACCCGCATGCGCCTGCGAGTTGAACAGCTTGACGGCGAAAAGCGCAGCTCCCTGCTTAAAGACATTGGCGAACTTCAGCAGATCATGGACACGACCATTGACATTGCGCGCAGCAAAAACGAAGCCCCGGCCATGGTTGACGTTGCCTCCCTTTTGGAAAGCCTTGTGGAAGACAGGCAGGAAATGGGGCTGGACATACGCCTTGAGCAGGACCTCGAAGATCCGGACAGGCTTTTTGCCATACCGCCTCTTTTGGCAAGGCCTCTCAGCATGAAGCGCTGCCTTTCCAATCTGATGGATAATGCGCTTCGCTATGGCAGGCACGTCGTCGTGGGCGTCGAAGACAGCAGCGCCGAGCTGAAAGTCGTCATAAGCGACGACGGCCCTGGCATTGCCGAGGACCAGCTTGAAAAGGTTTTTGAGCCGTTTTACCGGGTGGAGCCTTCCCGCAGCCGCTCGACGGGCGGTACAGGGCTGGGGCTTTCCATCGCCCGAGGCATGGCGCACATGCATGGAGGCGATGTCAGGCTTGAAAACCGTCCGGAAGGCGGACTTCGCGCCATTGCGTCGTTCTGCCGGGCATAGAGAGGACTGTTCCCTTTGCTTTTTATCTTTTTCAGGGGCATAATGCCATTGCGCAGGCTTAAGCGTGCGCGTGTTTTTCTTTTATCAATGGCAGGCTGTTATGAATGTTCGTATTCTTGCCTTAGCGGCTGCTTGCTGGCTGCTGCAGCCGTTTGCCGCTCCTGCGGCCAATCCGCAGCCTTTCGTTCCGACAGTCCGTCAGCAGGCCAGGCTTACCCCGGCTGTTAAAGCCGTCAACGCCGCTGCACCTGCGGTTGTCAACATTACCAGTACGCTTGCAGTAAAGCGCGAGCTGACGCCTTTTGACCTTTTCTGGGGAATGCCCGGCCGTGATTACCACAGCCAGAGCATCGGATCAGGCATTATTATTGACGGAGGCCGGTCACTGGTTCTTACCAATGCTCATGTGGTCAATGGCGCGGCTGCCATTTCCGTGCGACTTTTGGACGGTCGGTCATTCGAGGCTGAGGTAGTGGGTGCGGAACCTGATTTTGACGTGGCGGTGCTCAAGCTCAGAGGGGCCAGGGGATTGCCTTCGGTCAGCATGGGGGATTCTGCCGATCTTATGCCCGGTGAAACGGTCGTGGCCATCGGCAACCCGTTTGGCTTTTCCCATACGGTCACCACAGGAGTCGTTTCTGCCCTCAACAGAACCATTGAGGCAGAAGATGGCGTGTTCACCGATCTTATTCAGACCGATGCCGCCATCAATCCCGGCAACAGCGGAGGCCCCCTGCTGAACATACAGGGCGAGCTCATCGGCATCAACACGGCCATTTACGGCAAGGGCCAGGGCATTGGCTTTGCCATTCCCATCAGCAAGGCGCGCAGGGTAGTGGACGAAATTCTGGATCAGGGGCACGTGGCTCCACTCTGGCTTTCCCTCATCGGTCAGGATGTCGACCCGAGAACGGCGCATTACCTTGGCCTGCCTGTGCCGCAGGGGTTGCTGGTTACTGAGGTGTTCCGCGGCGGGCCTGCGGAAAAAGCCGGCATTAAACCAGGGGACGTCATCCTTTCTATGGACGGCAATACCGTGGCGGACCGTTCCAGATACATGCTTCTTCTGCGCAACCATCAGCCCCGGGCTCCCCTGCCAGTGCGCATCTGGCGCGACGGCAAAGAGCAGAGCCTGAAACTGCTGCCTGCGGAATTTGACGATCAGTCTGCAGCCGGGCTCGCGCTGCGCCGCTGGGGCGTTTCTGCGAAGACAGGGCGAAGCGGCGCACTGGTCACCCAGGTTCGCCGCAATTCGCCGGCTGAAAATCTGGGTCTGAAGCAGGGGGACAGCATTACCGCTGTTTCAGGGCGTGAAGTTCGGTCTGAAAAAGATTTTCTGGATGCGTTCAAGCGGGAACTGCTGAAGCGCCAGATTCTCATGCAGGTGCTCAGGAATGGCCGGCTCTACCAAGTGCGCATGTCCCTGTAGGCATTGCACCCGTGTGCGAACAGGGATAAGCCATTCAAGGGTATTGAATTTTTATTGCCAGGGGAAAAAAATGAAATCTGCGCATCGTTTTTTTGCTTTGCTTAGTTTGATTGCCGCGGCTTTGCTTTGCCTTGCCGGATGTTTTGCCCAAAACAACACTGTGCGCCTCATGTACGACAGATCAGGGGCTTCTGTTTTGCCTTCTTCAACTGCGCCTCGCATCGTCGTCGTCATGTTTGAAGACGGCCGGGGGCGCGTGGACATAGGCGTTCGCAAGGACGGCAGTCCGTTCAATCCAGGTTCAAGCGTTGCCGAATGGGCCAGCCAGGGTCTTGCTGACGAACTTGCCAAGCTGGGTGCCCAGGTTTCGCTGGCGACTTCTATGCTTCAGGCCCGTTCTGGAAATCCCGATTATGTCGTCGAAGGCGTGGTGGATCATGTTTGGCTGACAGAAAAAAATATCAGCAGCTATTCCTGCGCCGTGCGCCTTAAGACCAGGCTTCATGGCGAAAAGCAGGGCACAGTAACCAGGAATTTTTCATCCCAGCAGGATAAAACCGGCATTCCCGGTTCCCGTCTGTACGAAGAAACGCTTTCCAGCACGCTTGCCGATGCGCTGTCCAATGCCGCAGCTGCCATCATGGGCAGCATTTAGCAGGGGCTGTCCATGCGACCGGTCATCGTCAAGGCCTACGGCGCGCTTGATCCCGCAACGCCTGCAACGCTTAAGGCCGTATCCGCCGTGCTTGAAAGCTGGTTTATTGAGGACGCCGCTGATTTAAAAGGCTCTATGCTGCACATTGCGTTTGAAGGCGAGGTTTTTCCTGATGACGAGGTTGTCGAAGCACTCAAGCCCTTTTTA
>JAGAZG010000176.1 GCA_017940105.1 Mailhella sp.
GGCAGGTTGACGGCCTTTGCCGCCGCAATGGCGGAACGCAGGCGGGCATTACCGGCAGGGTCGCCGCCGCTCTTGGCAGCGATAATGATTTCTTTTGCGACCTTGGTGAAGATCTTGCCGCGCTTCGCGTCCTGGGCGCCCTTGCGCAGTCTGATGTTAGCCCATTTGTTGTGTCCCGACATAAAAGCCTCCGAACAAAAGTGTGTTTATCCCTCTGCGGGTCCCTTAAAGCCCATGCCGACTTCAAATATCTCTTTGCTTTCGGCGCGCGAGCTTTTTGGTTTGAATGTCTTTACCGTTGCGTAGCGCTGCCTGAGCGCTCCAGCAAATTCCTGAAAATCAGGCCCCATGAATATCTTGGCGATGAACGTGCCGTCCCTCTTCAGATAAAGGTCGGCCACGGCCATCGCCTCCAGGCAGAGTTCAAGCGAACGGGCCTGGTCGGTGAATTTTGTTCCCGTTGTGCGCGGGGCCATGTCGCTCATCACAACGTCAAACGGTCCCTTCTGCCGAAGCAGCGCTTCAAAATCCGGGCTGCGCTCGAAAACGTTTTCCTGCAGGAAAAGGACGTTTTCAGGAAAGCTGACTCCGGCCTCCTGCAGGTCGCAGGACAGAACCTGCCCATTTTGCCCTACCCTTTCGGCGGCGTACAGCGTCCACGAACCGGGTGCGGCACCGAGATCGAGCACTTTCATGCCCGGGCGCAGCAGCTTGAACGCCTTGTCCATCTCCTTCAGCTTGTAGACGGAGCGGGCAGGATAATTTTCCTGCTTGGCCTTCAAAAAATAATAATCGCGGTATTCTTTCATGGTGCCGGGGCGCGTTATCGCGGCAAAAATGCCGCATGCTTGCAAGGAACAGAAGTTTATAGCACAAAAGATTTTTGCTTTCCAGTATTTTTTACTGCTTTAAAATCATGGAAAAAGATGTCCTCCAGGCCTTTTTCTGGTTCTTGGCCGGGCCGGCCATGGCGCAAAAAGCACTTGCTTATTATCAAGAATTATTGTTATTAAAAACAACCAGCACAACGATAAAAAACACCAGGAGCCTTATACTCATGACTGCCAAACTTGAAGTTTTCCAGTGCAAGCATTGCGGCAATATTGTTGAAGTTCTCCACGGCGGGGCATGCGTGCCCACCTGCTGCGGCGAACCCATGAAGCTGCTGCACGAAGGCGCAACCGACGGCGCGTCTGAAAAGCATGTGCCCGTCATCGAAAAGACCGCTCAGGGATACAAGGTTTCTGTGGGGTCCGTGGCGCATCCTATGGCCGATGATCATTACGTCGAATGGATCGAGCTCATCGCCGACGGCGAAACACACATCAAGTTCCTCAACCCTGGCGACGCCCCGGTTGCCGAGTTCAACGTGCAGGCCGAAAGCGTCACCGCCCGCGAATTCTGCAACAAGCACGGCCTGTGGAAGGCTCAGCGCTAGGAGGCCGCATGGGCAAGCGCATCTGCTCCGTCTGCGGATACGAATACGACTCCGCCATCGGCGATCCGGAAAACGGCATCGCCCCCGGCACGCCGTTTGAAGACCTGCCCGAGGACTGGACCTGCCCTGTATGCGGCGCTTCCAAAGAAGAATTTGAGGCAGCTCCCGCCGCACAGGCGGCAGAAGCGACGTCTTCAGAGAAAGACATGTCCATGTACCAGTGCCAGACCGGCAACTGCGGCTACATTTACCGCCCGGAAAAGGGCGACAGAAAAGGCAAGATACCCGCTGGCACGCCGTTTGATGATCTGCCCGACGACTGGCGATGCCCCGTATGCGGAGCAAGCAAAAAAATGTTCCAGAAGCTCGGCTGATCCGGGCTCAGGGAGGAAGACACCATGGTTCATTGCAAGCAGCAGGCAAGCGAAGTCCGCACTGACGAACTGCTGATTGGCTCAGGCGTAAAATTTGAGCGCATCCGCCGCATCACCGGCTATCTGGTGGGCACGCTGGACCGCTTCAACGATGGCAAGCGTGCCGAAGAGCACGACCGCGTCAAACACTGCAACATGGAAGAATGGCGCTAAGCCGCGCTTTTTCGGGAGACTGACATGAAACACATTTGCAACGTCTGCGGCTACGAATACGATCCCGCAGTTGGCGATCCTGACAACGGCATCGCCGCCGGCACCGCTTTTGAAGACCTGCCCGACGACTGGACCTGCCCTGTATGCGGCGCTTCCAAAGAAGAATTTGAGGCTGAGTAACCGGTTGAACTGACCGCATGCGGGGAGGCTTTGCCAAGGCTCCCCGCTTTTTTGTTTTATAAGGAGCACCCATGAGGCCTGTGGAACTGAAAAAAAACATTTACTGGGTCGGAGCCGTCGATTTTGACATCCGCAACTTCCACCACTACAGCCGCGCCCCCGAAGGCAGCACCTACAACTGCTACCTCGTGCGCGACGAAAAGACCGTGCTTTTCGATACCGTTGACGCCCACGGCTACAGCGAAATGGTCAAGCACATTTCTGAAATCACCGATCCCGAAAGCATAGACTACATCGTCTGCAACCACCTGGAGCCCGACCATTCCGGCGCGCTTCCGCGCATCGTCAGGCTGTGCAAGCCCGAAAAGATATTCTGCTCAGCCATGGGCCTCAAATCCATGACCAACCTCTACGACACGACCGGCTGGCCCATCGAGGTGGTCAAGGACGGCGCTCGCCTGAACATAGGCAAGCGCAACATCACCTTTTTGGAAACGCGCATGCTCCACTGGCCTGACAGCATGGTCTCGTACCTCGAGGAAGACCGCGTGCTCATAAGCAACGACGCCTTCGGCCAGAACATCGCCAGCTCCTACCGCTTTGCCGACGAATGCGACCGTTCCCTGCTCTTGTCCTCGATGAAGCGCTACTACTACAACATCGTGCTGCCCTACTCTCCGCAGGTGATCAAGACGCTGAAGCGCGTGCAGGACCTGGGCATCGCCATTGACGTCATCGCTCCGGACCACGGCCTCATTTTCCGCACGCCCGAAGACGTGAAGTTTGTCATTGACTCCTACGCCGAATTTGCCGCGCAAAAGCCGAAGCTGCGCGCCGTCATTGCCTATGAGAGTATGTGGAACGGAACGGCCAAAATGGCCAGCGCCGTGGCCGACGGCCTTGAAGCCGAAGGCGTGCCCTATGTGCTGATCAACCTGCAGCAGTCCCATTGCAGCGACGTCATGGCCGAGCTGGCCGACAGCGGAGCGCTCATACTCGGCTCTGCAACGCGCAACAACATGCCCATGGTCAACATGATGGCCTGCATCGCCCACGTTAAGGGCCTGCGCCCGCAAAACCTGGTCGGCGCCGCCTTTGGCACGTACGGCTGGTCCGGCGAAGCGCCCAAGATGATGGCCGAGGCCCTGGCCGAGATGAAGGCCGAAGTGGTGGGCGAACCGCTCAAATGCTACTTCAACCCCAAGGCCGAAGACCTGGCCAAATGCCGCGAGCTCGGTGCTCAGGTGGCCCGCGCCCTCAGGGAAAAATGCCAGGGGTAAGCAGCCTCCCTGAAAACAGCCCCGGCCGGGCAGCATCTGCGCGCAGGCCTGTCCGGCCGACATCTTTGCGAATCATCAGGAGAAAAACATGGATCTGATCCTGCTTTCCCGGCTCCAGTTCGCCATGACCGTCTTTTTCCATTTCATCTTCGTGCCGCTGACGCTCGGCCTTTCCCTGCTGCTCGCCATCATGGAAACCGCGTACGTGCGCACCGGCGATGAAACGTACAAGCGCATGGTCAAATTCTGGGGCAAGCTGTTTCTCATCAACTTTGTGCTGGGCGTGGTCACCGGCATCACGCTTGAGTTCCAGTTTGGCACCAACTGGTCGCGTTTCTCGGATTTTGCCGGGGCGGTGACCGGACCACTGTTGACCTATGAAGTGCTCACGGCGTTCTTCCTTGAAGCGGGCTTTTTGGGTGTGATGCTGTTCGGCTGGAACCGCGTGGGGCGCGGGATGCACTTCTTCTCCACGGCAATGGTGGCCCTTGGCACGCTGGTTTCGACCTTCTGGATCCTGGCCTCCAACAGCTGGATGCAAACCCCGCAGGGCTTCGAAATCATTGATGGCCGCGTGATCCCGGTTGATTGGCTGGCGGTGATTTTTAACCCTTCGTTCCCTTACCGCCTGGCGCACATGGCGACAGCGGCGTTTGTGGCGACGGCGTTCTTTGTGGGGGCTTCAGCAGCCTGGCATTTGTTGCGCGGGCGCAACACTCCGGCCATTCGCCGGATGCTTTCAATGGCCATGTGGATGGCTTTGGTGGTTGCACCGCTACAGGCTTTTATCGGTGACCTTCATGGTCTGAATACC
>JAGAZG010000177.1 GCA_017940105.1 Mailhella sp.
AGCGATCCTGCCATTGCGCCACATATTTGGCGTAACCGAAAGCAGACTGGAGAAATATGTCAAACGTGCGCTCATCCTATACAGACGGCATTCGTTTTTATGGCAAGGAGGATCCCCGGGAGCTTGTCTTGCGGTATGGTTCGCCGCTTTACGTGTATAATGAAGCCATACTTCGAAAATGCTGCCGCGATCTGAAGGGGCTTTCTGATCTGCCTGGTTTTTTCGTCAATTATTCCGCCAAGGCCAACACAAACCCTCATCTTTTGCGCATCATTCGTTCAGAAAGCTGCGTTGCAGACGCCATGAGCCCGGGCGAACTGTATTTCAACCAGCTGGCGGGTTTCTCTGCCGATGAAATTACCTATGTCTGCAATAATGTGAGCGCTGAAGAACTGATGAATGCCGCCTCACAGGGATGCGTCGTCAGCGTGGATTCCCTGTCGCAGCTCGAAACGTTCGGGCAGAGCGTTCCTGGCGGCAGGGTCATGGTCCGTTTTAATCCAGGCATTGGAGCGGGGCATAGCGACAAGGTTGTCACCGGAGGCAAAAAAACCAAATTTGGCGTGGATCCTGACAAGCTGGATGATGTCCTGCGCATCGTCCGCAGCCATGGCCTTAAGTTCGTGGGCGTAAACCAGCATATCGGATCGCTTTTCATGGAGCCTGGCCCTTATGTTTCTGCCGTTAATGTTCTGCTTGGCATGGCTGAACGGCTGATTGACCATGGACAGCCCATTGAAATCATAGATTTTGGCGGCGGTTTTGGCATGCCCTATCATAAATACGAGGGGCAAAGTCGCATGGATTTTTCTGCCCTGGGCGAAGCGCTGCATGGCACGCTTGCAGCTTGGGCAGAATCGCATGCATACCACGGCAGGTTCTTCATTGAGCCGGGCCGCTATGCCGTTGCAGAATGCGGCGTGGTTCTTGGAACCGTGCATGCAGTTAAAAACAATGGGCCGCATATTTTTGCTGGTACGGACATTGGCTTTAATGTTCTCGCACGCCCCATGCTGTACGACGCCTTTCATGACGTTGAAATTTACCGTCAGGACGGCATGCCCGATTCGGAAGAGGTAGAGCAGACCATTGTCGGCAACATCTGTGAATCTGGCGATATCCTGGCAAAAGACAGAAAGCTGCCGCTTATTCGCAAGGGGGATGTGCTGGCCATGCTTGATGCCGGTGCGTATGGCTGGGTCATGGCCTCCAATTACAACAGCCGCATGCGTCCGGCCGAAGTGCTCATTGCGCTTGACGGACATGCAAGGCTCATACGCCGCAGAGAAACTCTTGCAGACCTTGCCGCCGCCCTTGTCATGTGAAGGGCGTGCTCTCTGCAGCCTGTTAAATCTAACCTGAACAGCAAGGCAGAAAACTCCGGTTTCCTGCCTGCTGTTTTTTCTGCCGTTCTGCCTGGATAGGGAATTATGCGACGCAGTCATGCATTGTACACTCCAAGCCTGCTGAAAGGGGTGCAGTTTTCTGTCATCTGGGGGCTGGTATGGCCGCAGATGCTCATGCTGCTTTGCACAATTGTCATAAACCTTACGGATACGTGGGTCTCAGGCCGGATTTCTGCAAATGTGCAGGCTGCAGTAGGCCTTTCTTTTCAGGTTCAGCTTTTTCTCATGATTTTCGCTGGAGCCATGGGAGCAGGCGGCATGGCTTCTGTCAGCCAGTCGATAGGCGCAGGGCGCTGGGGCAGGGCGCGGAATTTTTGCAGTCTTGTCCTGGCAGGCTGCGTAGTTCTGGCTCTTGTCTTATCCTGCCTGGTATTTATTTTTTCAAGCGGCATTCTTGCGCTGCTGCAGACTCCAGACGAGCTTAAGGATTCCGCCGGATACATGGTGCGCGTCATGCTGCTGGGCCTGCCGTTTTTTTATGTCATGCAGGTTGGCGGAACGCTGTTCAAAGCAGCCAGGCAAGTGGTGGCGCCGCTTATCATCATGGTGCTGTCATGCCTGGTGAACTTTTTTGGCGACCTTTGCTTTGGCCTTGGCTGCCTGGGCTTTCCTGACTTTGGCATGGCCGGCATTATTTGGAGCACCGTTGTGGCCAATGCGGTGAGCGGTATTTTAACCATTGCCGTCCTCAGGCGTGCAGACCTGCTGCCAGGGCGCATAATTCCTGATATGCGCTGGATTCGCCGGGCCGCGCCATTTTTGGCTCGCGTTGCCTTGCCGGCATGCTGCAACGGCATGATGTGGCAGACGGGCTACCTTGTCCTGTACGCGCTCGTGGCCGGACTGCCGGAAGGCGTGGCTGCCCTTGCAGGACTGACTGCGGGCAACAGGATTGAATCCATCCTCTACATGCCGGCCAATGCTTTCATGGTCACGGCCTCAATCCTCGTGGGCAACTATCTGGGAGCTGGCGATAAAAATTCGGCCAGGCGCACGGGTCTTGCGCTTTTTTTTATATCGGGTGTCTCCATGAGCCTGATTGCCGGCATGATGTGGCCATTTATTTCAGATTTGGCGGCATTTTTTTCTCAGGAGCAAGCTGTACAGAAGCAAATCGGGTATTATCTATTTTTCAATGTGCTTGTGGTTCCGTTTACTGTTTCTGGGCTTGTGCTGCATGGGGTCATGAATGGGGCGGGGGCTACGGTTTATTCCCTCCTGGTCAATGTCATCGGCATATGGGGCATCCGCCTGCCCCTTGGCTGGTATCTTGCCTATAATGTATACCATGGCGCCTATGGCGTTTACATGGCCATGTTTGTTTCCATGGCTGTGCAGACTTCTGTCATCACATGGATATTTTTCAGGTGGAATTGGGCATCGTTTGCCATTCATGCGGGCGGCATGCATGAAAATAGTTCAAGCTGAGGTTTAAATGAATTTGCCAAAGGGATATGTTCCCGTTTCTCTTGACCTTTATGACGACTACAGGGCCTACTTTGATAAAGTGGAACAGCCGACAGCCGACATTTCCTTTACCAATTTGTGGGGCTGGGCAGAACATTACGGCCTGGGCCTTTCTTTCAGGCCGCAACTGTGCTGGATATGCCAGACCCGGCCGGAACTGCGTTTCTGGGCTCCTGTAGGCGACTGGCAAAACGCGCTGTGGGCAGAGGAAGAAGAGATAAAAAACGGCGTTCAGCTGGTGCGCGTGCCTGAAAGGCTTGCTGATATTTTGTCTGGCGCGCTTGGAATCAGGGTCGAATCGGCTGAAGACCGCGACCAATGGGAATATCTCTACAGCAGGGAGGAGCTTGCCGAGCTTGCTGGAGCGAAATTCCACAAGAAGAAAAATCATGTCAACAGCTACCATAAGCTCTATGGCGAAGACTACCGCCAGCTGGGCGATGCTCATTATCCGAATGTGATTGACGATGTGCTCAAGCTGCAGGAAGAATGGTGCCAGTGGAAGGATTGCGAAAACAGTCCGTCTCTCCAGGCCGAAAACGAAGCCATTTTCAGGGTCATCGGCAACTGGGGCAGGATCCCCTGCCTGTGCGGCGGTGCCTTGTATGCCGGCGGGGAAATTTGCGCATTTTCGATTGGCGAGCAGGTCGGCGACATGATGATCGTCCATTTTGAAAAGGCCCGCTCAGAGTTCAAGGGCGTCTATCAGGCTATAAACCACTCTTTTGTCAATCATTCCGCAAAAAATGTCAGTTTCATTAACAGGGAGCAGGACATGGGTGAGCTTGGCCTGCGCCAGGCCAAGGCCACGTATAATCCCATTGGTTTTCTTAAAAAATGCCGGCTTGTCATTAAGCCATGAGCATATTATTTAAGGAGCGCCGCGGTCCTCGGGCCGCAAACATTAACCTTATAACGATTAGACGGATCAGAAATGAAAGTTGTTACGAGATTTGCCCCGAGCCCGACCGGGCATCTTCATATCGGCGGGGGACGCACAGCTATTTTCTGCTGGCTTCTTGCCAGGCATTTCGGCGGTGAATTCCGCCTTCGCATAGAAGATACGGATGCAACCCGCTCACGCCAGGAGTATACGGACTCCATACTTGCATCGATGAAATGGCTGGGGCTGGACTGGGACGGCGAACTTACCTACCAGAGCAAGCGCCTCGACGTTTATAATTCGTATATAGACCGGCTTCTCGAAACGGGCCACGCCTATTGGTGCGACTGCACCCCAGAAGAGGTGGAGGCCATGCGTGAAGTCGCCCGGGCCAAAGGTGAAAAGCCCCGTTACAACGGCAAATGCCGCAACCGGGGGCTTACGGCTGGCCCTGGCCGCGTCGTGCGCCTCAGGGTGCCGGATGAAGGCAGAATTTCTTTTAACGACATGGTCAAGGGGCCTATTTCCGTTGACGTGTCTGAACTTGACGATATGGTGCTGCGCCGCACCGACGGCATGCCCACGTACAATATGGCCGTTGTCGTTGACGATCACGAGATGGGGGTCACGCATGTCATACGCGGTGACGATCACGTTTCGAACACGCCCAAGCAGATACTGCTTTATCAGGCCCTGGGCTTTGACATCCCCACCTTTGGACATGTGCCAATGATTTGCGGGCCTGATCATCAAAAGCTGTCAAAGCGCCATGGCGCACGCGCTGTGGTTGAATACCAGAAAGACGGGCTTCTGCCCCAGGCGCTGGTCAATTACCTTGTTCGTCTCGGCTGGTCTCATGGCGATCAGGAAATTTTTTCACTTGATGAACTCGTGCAGCTTTTTGACGGCAAAAACCTGAACAGCGCACCTGCAGCCTTTGACCCAGACAAGCTCAAATGGCTGAATGCGCATTACCTCAGGAACACGCCACAGGACAAGCTGGCTGCCATGGTCAGGCCCTTTCTTGAAGAGCTCGGCTATTCCGTTGATGAGCAGAAGATTCAGGCTCTGCTGCCCATGTACATGGAAAGGGCGTCTGACCTTGCCGCACTGGCTCAGGCCCTCACCGTGTATTTCAAGCCTGCGGAAGAGCTTGTCATAGAAGACAAGGCCATGAAGGCGCTCAATGAAGATGGCAGGCATCAGCTTTCTGTCCTTGGCGGCCTGATCGACCAATTGCCGGAGTTCACCGCCGAAGCCATTGATGCTTTGCTGCATGAGTATGTGGAAAAGAACAGCCTTAAATTCAAGCAGGTCGGTCCGCCGCTCCGTTCCGCCCTGATAGGTCTTGCCGGCGGCCCTTCCGTGCATGACATCATGGTGGGGCTGGGAAAAGATGAGAGCCTCAAGAGAATAAAAAGGGCGGCTGAACTGGCCTTTTAGTTTTGCGGCCAAGAGCGTAGCAACCGTTTTTCCGGCGCATCATGCTGCTTGGTGCGCCGGGGCATCTGATAAGGAGCATACATGCTGCTGTATAACACCATGTCTCGAAAAAAAGAGACTTTTGAACCTCGTGATCCGGGCAAGGTAGGCGTTTATGCCTGCGGCATCACCGCCTATGACCTGAGCCATATCGGGCATGCCAGGTCTGCCGTTGTCTTTGACGTCCTGGTGCGCTACCTGAGGTTTTGCGGACTGCAGGTGACCTTTGTCAGAAATTTTACGGATGTTGACGATAAGATCATTGCCCGTGCAAATCGCGAAGGCAAAAGCAGCACAGAAATCGCGCAGACATACATAGACGCTTTTCATGAAGACATGGACCGCCTCAACGTTTGCCGCGCAGACATTGAGCCCCGAGCTACGGAATACATCGCCGAAATGCAGGACATGATCAAGACCCTCATTGAGCGTGACCATGCCTATGCCGTACCCTCCGGCGACGTTTATTTTCGTGTGAGGTCTTTTCCTAAATACGGCAAGCTTTCCGGCAGGGATGTGGATGACCTGCGTTCTGGAGCAAGGATCGCCGTGGGGGAAGAAAAGGAGGATCCCCTGGATTTCGCCCTGTGGAAAAGCGCCAAGCCCGGCGAACCTTTCTGGGAAAGCCCGTGGGGAAAAGGCCGTCCGGGGTGGCATCTGGAATGCTCTGCCATGTCAAAGAAGAATCTCAGCATGCCCCTTGACATACATGGCGGCGGCCAGGATTTGATTTTTCCCCATCACGAAAATGAAATTGCCCAGAGTGAAGCCTCTACTGGCAAAGAGTTCGCCAGGTTCTGGGTGCATAACGGTTTTGTTCAGATTAATTCAGAGAAAATGTCGAAATCTCTGAATAACTTTAAAACTATCCGCGATATTCTCGAACTTCGCCAGCCGGAAACATTGAGGTTTTTCCTTCTGGGCAAGCACTACAGGGGCCCCATAGATTTCAGTTTTGAAGTGTTGGACGACAATGAAAAGGGCCTGAAACGTGTGTATGAGACGTTGCGCGATGCCGACAACGCTCTTAAACGCCCAAGCTGGAAGCCTGGTGCTATTGCCCCGGAATGGCTTGAGGAATTTAAAAATTTAAAATCGTCCTTTTTTGGAGCCATGGACGACGACCTGAACACTGCAGGTGCGCTGGGCAGCGTATTTGGCACGGTGCGGCTGATAAATCGTCTGCTTGAAGACAAGAGTTCGAAAAACAAGGAAGGCTGCCGCGACCTGCTTGCCGAGTTTAAGGAGCTGGCAGGCGCCTGGTCTCAAATTCTCGGCGTTTTCAGCCAGCCGCCGGAGCAGTTTTTGCTGGAGCTGCGTGAGGTGCGAGCAAAGAGGCTTGGACTGGACGTCGGCAAGATCGAAGAACTTATGCAGCAGCGTTCACATGCCCGAGCAGAAAAAGATTTTGCCAGGGCAGATATGGTACGAGGCATGATTGCCGACATGGGCGTAGAAGTGCGCGACACGCCTTCTGGGGCAGTGTGGGACATAGCATGACACCAGAGAAACCGGGCACCCCATGATAAAGCGTTTTACTGCCATCCTTTGCATCCTAAGCCTGCTGTTTCTTCCTTGCGCAGCCAGGGCCGGCATTTTTGGCGAATTCGGCCTGAAAGAAGAAATGGAGATGGGCAGGGAATTTGAAGTGATGGTCAAGTCATCGTTGCCTGTCATAGAAGATCCCGAAATACGAAACTACATCCAGAATATTGTCCGCAAAATCGTGCAGAAACTGCCGCCTCAGCCGTATAAGTTCCCGGCAAGCGTTATTTTGCATGATTCCCTTAATGCCTTTGCATCGCCAGGCGGATTTGTTTTTGTGTTTTCTGGCCTTGTCATGCATTTGCGTCACGAATCTGAGCTTGCGGCGGTGCTCTGCCATGAAGTGGCGCATGTCACTCAGCGGCATATCGCAGGCCGTGTCGAAAGAGGCAGGATGATTTCTGCCGCATCCCTGCTTGGCGTGCTGGCCGGCGTTGCCGCCGGCATGGCCGGAGGAGGAAATGCCGGCAGTGCGGCTGTGGTCGGCGCTATGGCTGCTGGTTCTAGCGCCATGCTCAAGTACAGCCGCGTTGACGAAGACGATGCCGACCGCTTTGGCCTGCAATACCTTGTTCGCGCTGGGTATAACCCCAAGGGCATGCAGGGCGCCTTTGAAATTTTAAAAAAGCAGGACTGGAGCAGGGCAGGTGCCATTCCAACCTATCTCATGACGCATCCTGATCTGGATACGCGCCTGACAAGCATACGGGCTGATTTGCAGGCTATGCCTGCGGCAGTGCTGAAGCGCGGTGAAGACGACCGCCGCTTCTTGCGCATACAGGCCTTGCTGTGGGCGCGGCATGGCGATCCTGGCGAAGCCATGCAGTTTTTTTCTAAGAAAAATGCGGGAGATCCCCTGACATTAATGGGCAAAGGAATGATTTCGGCCCGTCAGAACAAGGTGCATGAAGCAGAGCAATTTTTTCGGCAGGCCGTATCGCTGGCAAAGGGCGATTCCCTCATTTTGCGGGAGGCAGGCATTTTTGAGTACAGCAAGGGCAACGCCCAACGCGCAAGAAATTATCTTGAACAGGCCTTGAAAGCGGACGACCGCGATTATTACGGCAAGTTTTTTTACGCGCGCCTGCTTGACGATATTGGCGACAGGGCTTCTGCACAGCAACTGTACCGTGAAGTTTTGCGCTATGTTCCAGAAGACAGCGAAGTGCACGAAAATTATGGCCGCTCACTTGGCATAAGCGGCAGCGCATGCCTGGGATATGTGCACCTTGCGTATGCATCACTGTTTTCAGGAAACATGCAAAAAGCAAAAAGCATGCGGGAGCGTGCTGCCAAAATTGCCGCAACGCACGAAGAAAAGAACCGCCTTGCCCAATATGACGCCAAGGCGTCAGAACGCGCAAAAATATTGAAAAAAATACATTGACAAGGAGCAGCAATGAATCTCCAGGGCACAACGATACTGGCTGTGCGCCGCGGCAACTGCGTTGCCATAGGAGGCGACGGTCAGGTTACCATGGGGCAGAGCATGGTTATGAAGCATACGGCAAAAAAAGTGCGCAGGCTGTACCATGGCAAAGTGATAGCCGGTTTCGCAGGCGCAACGGCCGATGCCTTTACACTTTTTGAACGTTTTGAAGCAAAACTTGAAGAATTCAGCGGCAACCTTCTGCGAGCTGCGGTAGAAATGGCAAAGGACTGGCGGCAGGATAAGTTTTTGCGCAAGCTTGAAGCGCTGCTCCTTGTTGCTGATGCTGACAGAACGCTGATACTCACAGGCAATGGAGACGTGGTAGACCCTGACGATGGCGTTGCCGCCATTGGATCCGGCGGTCCGTACGCTCTTGCTGCTGCCAGAGCGCTGCTGCAGCATACTGAGATGAATGCCGAAGACATTGTCACTGCTGCCATGGGAATTGCGTCTGAAATCTGTGTTTTTACCAACGGTCATCTTACCATGGAGACAATTTCCTGGTAGCAGCCGCAGACTCTCATCACTGTGCATGGTTTAGGCCATTCTTTCTCAGGAACATACGATGTGATGCTTGCATGTGCATGAAAAATAGGGGGCGGAGCATACAGCTCCGCCCCCTATGCATTCTGTTTTTGACAAGGTTATGCGCTTTGCCGCGCTTTGCGCTTGTCGAGGATGAGCGGCACGACAATGACAAGGATAGTCAGCATCAGAATGGCGCACGATATGGGCCGCTCAAAAAACACAAGCGGGTTGCCGGCAGAATTGGACAATCCTTCGCGCAGCCTCTGCTCAAAAATGCTTCCGAGCACGACACCCATGACCAGGTTGACCACAGGCCAGTCAAATTTGAGCAAGAGGTAGCCTAGCACGCCGAATATCAGGGCCACGCCCACGTCAAAAAAGCTTGTGTTCACGCTGTAAATGCCCATCAGGGACATGACCAGTATGACTGCAGACAGAATGCCGTTCGGCACTTTCACTATCATGGCAAAAGGACGCAGCCACAATATGAGCATGATCAGGCAGAACACATTGATAAACAGCAATGAAACATAAAGCTCGTTGATCAGCACAGGTTCCTTTACCAGCAGCAGAGGGCCTGGATAAATGCCGTTAATGGTAAACACCCCCAGAAGAACGGCGCTGATGGAATCGCCGGGTATTCCGAGCGTCAAAAGCGGAATCATGGCTCCGGCAGGCACGGCATTGTTGCCTGATTCAGAGGCAATGCAGCCCTCGGGCAAACCTGTGCCAAATTTTTCGGGATGGCCAGAAATCTTTTTTGCCGTTTCATACGAAAGAAACGAGGCAAGCATGGATCCAGTGCCTGGCAGCAGGCCGACAAATGTGCCGACGAGCCCGCCTGCCAGCAGAGTCTTCCAGCGCCGAAGAACTTCCCATATCTTGGAAAGATCCAGCGAACTGCGCGACAGATGGATATTGGCACCAGTCGCAAGAATATGCTTTTCTGCAAGAATCAGGGCCTGCCCCACGCCAAAAAGCCCAAGGCATACCGGGGTGATCTGCAGTCCGCTCTGCATGTCTGTCAAGCCAAAGTTGTAGCGTGCCGAAAGCGTTGTGGAATCAAGCCCGACGCAGGCGGCCCACAGGCCGATGGCGAGCAGGATAAGCGACTCCATGAGTTTTTTTCGGTTTGCCATGACAACAAGCACTATGCCAAAAAGAGCCGCGGCAAAATATTCTTCTGGTGCAAAATTCTGGGCGATCCCGGCCAGCACCGGCGCCATGAATACCAGGCAGACGACGCTTATGATCCCGCCGCCGAACGAACCGACAATGACGGCAGAAAGAGCAAGCTGGCTTTCGCCGCGCTGCGTGAGGGGAAAGCCGTCAAAGCTGGTTATGAGCGAAGACGGCACGCCGGGCGTGCGCATGAGAACGGCAGGAATGCCCCCGCCAAAATACCCGCCGCAAAATACGCCCAGAAGAAGCGAAAGGGCTGATCCGGCATCC
>JAGAZG010000178.1 GCA_017940105.1 Mailhella sp.
AAAACAAAAACCTGCCCTTATGGGAGCAGGTTGAAATAAAGCCGGTTATCCATTAAAATAAGTGTGGCACCGTATGGCGGATGTTGTTTTCGCCCCTGAGAAAGGGGTGACGCTGATGAACAAATATGAATTTTACGTTTGGCTCTTAGTAGTCTTTGCGTTGATTCTGTTCTTCAAGAGCTGAAACTCGTCCGCCTTAGCTGACCCCTAAGGCGGATTAACGTATCATCGTTATTCCAACAACGGGCGAACCGCTAACGGTGCCTTTTCTATGCCTAATTATAACGCCATTGTTCCAGTTTTGTCAAAGACAAAACATTCCACTTGGCGTTTTGCCAATGGCACTAGCTTCGCGTCGCGCGAGGCGGGAGATATGCTCACCGCCTGTTTAGATGTACCACCCCCACTTGTAGAAGTGGGGGACATCCTTTGCCTCGTTATACTCGTTAAAGGTAAGCGTCAAATAACGGAGCGTAAGCACTTACATTGAAAACAAAAAAGCGACCATACGGTCGCTGCGCTTAATCCACTATTTACATTTATCTTTGACATAACCATTCCAAGGCAGATATCTGTCCAAAAGCTCAGGCTTGCAATGAAAATCAAGTCCCGGAACTTCGCTGAATACAAGGCATAGGTATTTGTAGAAACTCACGCCGTTCAATTTGCACGTTTCAGACATACTGTAAGCTGCTGCGCTTGCCCTGGCTCCATCTTCAGAGCCGCTGAACAGCCAATTTTTGCGTCCGGTCGTGAAGGGGCGTACTGCCCGCTCACATATGTTATTGGTCAGCGAACAGTTACCGTCCTGCAGGTATGCCGTGAGCCCATCCCAATGGTTGAGCGTATAGTTTATAGCCTCGTCAAGCTTGGTCTTCCCTGGAAGAACATGACGTTTTTCTTCAAGCCACGACTTCAGCGCCTCCAGCACAGGCTTTTCGTGCTGCAGACGTCCCTGAACTCTTTCCTCAGGGGAAAGATCCTTAAAATTTTCATCTATCCGAAAGAGCTTGTCCATCCATCGGACAGCTTCACCTGCTGTTTTCTTGCTCCTTTCCGGGTGCATGCGCTCCTCTTCCGGCAAAGCATAGACAAACTTGCGCCGCGCATGCGCCATGCACAAGGCATGCAGCCTGACTGGGAGCTTGTCATATCCGGCATAGCCGTCAGTCTGCAGCGCCCCGTGGTAGCCTGCCAAAAAGCTTCTGGCATATTCGCCGCTTCTTCCTGGCTGGTACTCGTAAATGGCCATGCGTACCTCCCGCTCATAGCTGCCGGTAGTATATACCCAGGCATAGCAGATTTTCGTACGGTGCTTGTCACTGCCTTTTTCCGGCAGAAGCGGGAATGTGGTCTCATCTGCGTGGACAATCTCCCTTGCAAGCAGCACCGGCTTCATCCGCTCCAGGATCGGCTGCAGCCAGTCGTTGGCCGCCAGCACCACCCAGTTGGACATGGTCTGCCTGGAAATGTCTACTCCCAGGTCACGCCATTCCTGCTCCATGCGGTAAAGGGTCTTGGCAAAGCGGTATTTCTGGTCCATGACATATGCCACGGTGCTGGCCGAAGCCAGGGAATGAGCAATTACCGATGGTGCCACAGGGGCCTTGGCAAACACCTGCTCCTCGTGGGACTCGTTCTTGCAGACATACGTCTCGCGATAAATGTCCTTGATGTAAACTCTCGGCTGCTCGCGCACCAGCTCGCTGCGCACAAACTCCCTGCCGACAGGCTGCATGGCACTGCCGCACTTCGGGCAGTTCTTCTGCTCCTCCCCCAAAGGGATAACGACTTCTTCAACTTCCAGAACCTTTTTCAGTTCCTCAATGGTGGGCTTGGTGCGCTTTTGGCGCTTATGGGATTTAACCACCTGCTCCTCCTGATCCTGATGAGGAACAAGTGCAGCTTTTCCTTCGGCCTCTTCCTCAAAGAGGCTGATCTGTGGGTCATTTTCCAATATCCGTATGGATTTTTCGGATTTTGCGCCGAAAAACTGCCTTTTGAACCATTCGAGACTGGAACGCATGCGATACAGCTCCTCAGAGAGCATACGGTTTTGCTCTTTCAGAAGCTGAATTTCGCCCTTCTGCTGCTCTATTATGCTCTTTTCTCTGGTTTTGGCTGTACCGTTCAAATGATCTTTTCCTCTCATGAAATCTTTACATATATTATACCGCAAAAAGCCCGACAAAGCTAGTATTTATGCGGGCTTGCAGGCTTTTTACGAAAAGATTTCATGGCCCCCAAAAGTGCTTTCAGCAGGCAATTTTAGGGTGTACCACACGGACTGCTCCGGGCTGATCTATGGACAGTCCTTCCAGAAGCCAGCGCAGCTGCTGGGATGAAAGTTCGCGTATTTCTGCCTTCGATTCAGGCCATTTGAAACTGGAAGCCTCCAGGCGTTTGTATAGAAGCAGAAAACCGTCCCCGTCCCATAGCAGAGCCTTCATGCGATCATGCTTTCGCCCGCAGAAAAGGAACATAGCGGACTCAAAAGGGTTCATTTCGTAGGTACCTGAGACAATGGCAGACAGCCCGTCAATACCCAGGCGCATGTCCGTGCGCCCGCAGATGATGTAAACGCGATTGGCCGTCAGTTTGCGTATTAGCATGATCCAGCCTCCTCTCTGATGTATGACATGACCATGCGGAAAAGTTCCGGTGGTGTTCCATCCCGAATGTCCACTTCCAGCATTCCATGGCGGATGGTAATTGCCGGCACAGCCGCAGATGGCAAAGGACTATGTTCAGCTTTTGCCATGTCCAGAGCTGCCGAAAAAGGCACTATATCCGCTGGCCTGCCTGCAGACGGCGTAGTTGTGGAAGCCTGCTCCCGCTGGTTCGGCGTAGGATTATTTTTGTTTTGATCAGCAGGTGCGGCCTGTTTTTGCAGCAATTCCTGGCGAATTTGCCTCTGCCAATAGTAGTAGGCATGGACACTCAGCTCATGCTGCCGGCAGAAGGCTGCAATGGTAAGGCCCGAAGCCTTGCAATTCATTATAGTCTCCTGCCAAAAACGCATCGACACTTCGTGCTTGGCTCTTTGGATTTCGGTCATAAAGAAACCTCCCATGTTAGAGATTCAAGTTTTTCAAGCGCACTTCGTAAACTGTGATAACTTGAAAAACTTGGTTGCTTTGATAGACAACATTATCTCATATGGGAGGGGAAGAGTTAACCCGGCAGATTGTTTGACGCTTACCTTGGAGCGGCAAGCGGGGCTGTGACGGCGGGATTCTGCACGGAACACTCCGCAAAGAGCCGGGGCATTGGTTATGAGGTGGAGAAATCTCCCACGCTTCGAGCGGGAGTAATTCCCGCAGTCCTCAACGACCAAGGCGGCAACCGCATGGACGTGACGGAGGAGCGCACCAACACCCTCCGCGCCGAAGCCCATCACCCGCCCTTGGTTTTTGAGAGCCATGCCCAGGATGCCAGATACAACGGGCCTCTCGATGTTGCGCCCACCATCTCATAGACCTACGGAGCGGGAGGGA
>JAGAZG010000179.1 GCA_017940105.1 Mailhella sp.
CGGGGAGCCTTTGACCGGCTGAAGACCTGAAAGTCGAGAGGAGAGAGCGGCTTGCGGAGTTTCAGCGTTCGTAAACGATGCGTCCGCCTGAAATGGTCTTCAGCACCTTGATGGATTCGATTTCTTCGGGTGGCATGGACAAAGGATCGTCGGAAAGCAGTGTGAAATCGGCATAGCGTCCCGGCGCGATCACGCCTGCGCAATCTTCGCGGGCGGTGCACCTGGCCGCATTGACCGTATAGGCCTTCAAGGCGTCGAGGGCTGAAACTTTCTGATCCTTGCCGAGAACCCGACCGGACGTGGTCGTCCGGTTTACGGCGGTATGCATGGACTTGATGGCGTTTACAGGCTGCACGGGAGAATCCACATGCAGCGCAAAAGGCAGGCCGATGCGCACGCAGGAGCCGCAGGGGTCGAGTCTTGAGGCTCTTTCTTCGCCAATGAAGATGTTTGCGTGCCGTTCGCCCCACACGTTGACGTGACGGACAAAAAAGGTGGGGGTTACGCCGCATGCCTTGAGCCTGGCGAGCTGTTCGTCGCTGGCCATCTGCACATGGATGATCATGTCGCCCTTAACCGGATTGGGTTTGCCCCTGAGGGTCTTTTCGAATCCCTGCACGACAAATTCAATGGCGGCATCGCCGTTGGCGTGGAAGGCGACGGGTACCCCCTGGGAATGGTAATGGTCGATAAGCCGGGCTATCTGTTCTGGCGTGCGCACAAGATTGCCGCAAAAGTCCTGCCGGCAGCTGTAGGGAGAACTCAGCACGGCGGTCAGCGACTGGATGGAACCGTCGGCGAAAGATTTCAGGCCGCCATAGTAAAGATAGTCTGTGACCGGCATGCACCATGTGCCCATTTCCAGCATTTCATCCATGATTTCAGGCATAAAGTGCAGGTAGCCGCGGGCGTTCATGCGGCCTTCCCTCGCGAGCTTGTTGTATGCCCGCATAAGGGCATGGGCTCCTTTGGCAAAGCCCACGCCTCCTTCCTGGAACATGGTGAAGCCCTGGCTGTTATATACGGCGATGGCCTGTTCCAAAAGGTTTGGAATCTGGTCGTCCGGGCAGGTCGGCAATTTTTGGAAGGCCTGGAAGTAGGCATTCTCCTTGATTAATCCTTCCGGCTGTCCGTCGCTTCCCAGAACGATTTCCCCGCCTTCGATGACAAGGTCCGGCGTGATGCCCAGCTTTTCCAAGGCCAGCGTGTTGCCGTAACCCATGTGGCTGGTGATATGGCAGACAAAGACGGGTCGGCCGGCGCATACGCTGTCCAGGTCATGCCTTGTAAGATGCCGGTTGTCTTTCATTCCCGTGTCATCGTAGCAGTAGCCGATGATCCATTCGTCACCGGCATGCTTTTCGGCGAAGGCCCGGAACGCATCGAGCATGTTCGCTATGCTTCCATAGGAAATGTCGCAGAAAAACTGGTTGCAGCATTGCGCAAACATGGAAAGATGGCTGTGCGAATCGATGAATCCCGGCACAAGCACTCCCTTTTCAAGGCTAAGTTCTGTGCTGTGGCCCCTTGGGGCAAATGCCCGCATTTCCTCCAGCGTCCCCACCGCGTGGATCCTGCCGCCGCTGATGCAGACGGCGCTGGCGATGGGAAGCGCGTCGTCCATGGTGATAATCCTGGGGCAGGAGATGATCATATATTCATTCGTGCGCATATCTGTCCTCAAAGGCCGGGGCTTCCGCCCCGACCCGTCCAAGCGTTGATAGTCATTGAAAATGCGCTTTACCACTGCTTTTTTTGCACAAGGCGCAGAGCGAACATGGCGGCTATGGAAACGATGGTGATAGCGCCGTAGATCATAAAGATTTCGCCCGTGGAGAAAGTATAGAAAGCCGGGGCAAAGAAATACAGGATGGGAGCGCATGTGGCAAGGATGCCGACGTTGAAAATGGCCAGCTCAAGCGTCGCTGGGGTAGTGAAATCAGGATCGATGATGCGCAGGAGCAGAAGCCCCGTCGCTGTGGAGCCGCAGCAGCAGCCAAACTGGCAGAGCACGCGTTCTGGCCCGTAATTGGTCCTGCGGCCGAACCAGAGGTTGAGGAACAGCGTGAACAGCGTGACGCAGAAGGCGACAAGGAAAAAGGGAATGACATACTGCGCGAGAATGACAAACTGGATGGACATGAGGGTCGCCGTAAGCAGAAAGTCCACCGAGGCGCCGGTGATGCGCGTCTGCACGACGGGATCCATGAGCCTGCCCGCTCCGAGCCTGACGAACACCGTGCGCACCGCCCATGCCACTATAAGCCCGTGGATGAAGAACATGGGCATGCTGAATGTGGCGCCCAGGCCCTTGAGCCACTTGTACTGGTCAAAGATGGGCTTGATATGTTCCTGCGACCAGCTCAGTTCCAGATACGTGAGCAGATAGACGATGCCTATGAGCGCCACGTGGAAGGCAAGCGTGTCGATGGTGGATGCGTGCGTCGTCTCGCGTCCGTTCGTAGCCGTTGACTTCTCATCCATGATGCCGGTGAGAAATTCTCTGGTCATGGAAGCAGACTTGTTGGCATTCAGTCCCTTGCGCACAAACCAGCGGGCAATGGGCACGCCCACGATTGCCGCGGTGAGAAAACCAAGGGCCGCATAGATGACGCCTATGGTGGCAACGTCAGGAATGCCGCCGTTCTTTTCCCATAGCGTGCCGAAGGCAAAGGCCTGCCCGGGCCCCTGCGTATATCCGTGGGTCACGATATAGCCCACGAACTCGCTGATGCTGTTTCCTGTCACTGCATTGTAGGCCATGATGACAAGCCCGCCGATAAGCGCCTGCGCCGGCAGGCTGATGGTCCAGATAAGCGTCTGCCATATGCCTCCTCGCACCACTTCCCTGGAGGCGTCGCCCTGTTTTTCACGCGGCCTAGTAAGCAGAAGGGAAATATAGCTGATGTTGAAAGCGTGGAAGAGGAACCAGCTGAAACTCTTGCTCGTCACCTCGATGTCGCCGATTTTTATCCATCCTGTGGAAACGATGGCGAAGCCGAGCAGTCCGCCGATGATGGATGCCGGAACAAGATAGCTTTGGAAGAACTTCACCTTCGCCCGTAAAAACGTGCCAATGAGGAGCATCAGCGAAAGTATGCCGAAAAGGATGAGGTTTTCAAATCCGCTGCCCATAAAAATGCCTCCCGTACGAATGTTTTTTTCAAAGAAACATGAATTTTTCCATTGCGTACCAGGCAGGACGCCTAGCGCCTTTAAGAATGCAATTCCCGTGCCATATTTCATGTCCAATAATTCAGGAATATTATGTTGCCGAAGTGTCAGTAAAACTGTCATGCTGTCTTGCGGCAGGACGTATCACAGGACATTTTTATGCGATTCTGGACAAACGAATTTCGCTTGATTATCATTGCGGCAGAACGAGTTACATTACCCCATCCGGGAGCCACTCCATGCCTGACATAGAAAAAGCTCCGCCTGCTGATGAGGCATTGCTCCGGCTCGTCGGCAATCCTCTTTTCCGGCGGCTTCTCGATTCTCTCAGCAGCAGCATCATCATTACCGACCTTTCCGGGTGCGTCCTCTACTTCTCTCAAAAGGCGTACGAGATGTACATGCTCGATCCTGCGGACAGGGCGGAGGGGCGCAAGATTGACGAACTGTTTCTTTCCGGCAGGGATGGAACGCTCGAGGTGCTCGAAAGCAGAAAACGCAACCAGATCAATTCGGTGTTCTTCAACGGGGTGGAAGGCGTGGCGCGGCGTTATCCCATCGTTGATAATGCCGGAAGGCTGATAGGTTGCCTTTCTGAAGCGCTCACGACGACCAGCGATTCCCGGCTTGATGAGCTTTTGAACAGCTTCATGCAGCTGAAGGCGCGCGCAGCAAGCGCGAAAAACCGCGAAGGCTTGCATTCGTTCGAATCCCTTATAGGCAGCAGCCGCTGCATGACCGATTTAAAGGTCATGGGGATGCGCTTTGCCAAGAGCCGGGAGCCCGTGCTGCTGATGGGGGAAAGCGGCACCGGCAAGGAACTTATGGCGCAGGCTATCCACATGGACAGCGCCAGGGGCACGGGACCTTTCATTTCCATCAACTGTGCGGCTTTGCCCAGCGATCTCGTGGAGTCCGAGCTCTTCGGCTATGTGGAAGGCTCCTTTACAGGCTCCCTGAAGGGAGGGCGCAAGGGGCTTTTTGAGAGTGCTGAAGGCGGCACGATATTTCTGGATGAAATAGGCGAGCTGTAGCCGTCCGTGCAGACAAAGCTGCTGAGGGTGCTTGAAACCAGAGAAATACAGAAAATAGGACAGCGCGGATATGCGCATGCGGATTTCAGGCTTATAGCCGCAACCAACAGTAACCTTCAGTCAATGGTCCGCAGCGGGCGCTTCAGGGAAGATCTGTATTACCGCATCAACATCCTGGAATTGAAGATGCCTCCCCTGCGGGAGCATCTCGACGACATGCCCCTTCTGGTAGCGCATCTCATGCAGGGGATCTGCGGATCGCAAAAAGCCATGAGATTGCGTTTTTCGCAGGAGGTAGTGGAGATTTTCATGCGCTATGCCTGGCCAGGCAATGTCCGGGAGCTGAAAAACGTGCTGGCCTACGCCTATTGCCGCATGGGCGATGATGAACGGGTTGTGACGCCGGAATATCTTCCAGCCCGCATGCTTGTGAGTGCAGAGTCAGACGCATATCAAGATTTGCCTGTGCTGCGATCCATGGGTTCTGCAAAGCAAAATATCGACAGAAACAGCATATCCAGGGCGCTGAACATGGCTAAAAATAACAAAAGCAGGGCAGCGCGCATGCTCGGCATATCACGAAACACGCTTTATCTTAAAATGAAAGCGTTCGGGTTCGATCTCACGGGCAAATTGCCTTCATAGGCTCATGCTGAGAGTGCAGGTCAATGGTAGTACTTGTCCAATACATGTCATCCATCA
>JAGAZG010000180.1 GCA_017940105.1 Mailhella sp.
CAAGGCCGATGACAGGGTGAGCCATGCCATGCTCCGCCATGACGGCGCATATGTGCGCAGCATGGTGCTGCAGCGCTTCCAGCGCAATGCCGCGCTGCATGGCAAATTCTTCGGCAAGCAGGCTGGACGGATAGTCCGGGTGCAGATCCCGCACGGCCAGGCACGGGTTCACTTCGAGCAGGGAGAGCATGTGACGCAGCGTGCCGCGATAAAAATCCATGCATTCGGCATTGCCAGCATCGCCGATATGCTGGCTTAAAAAAGCTTCTGCGCCGCGAGTCAGGCAAAAAGTGCTTTTCAGTTCTGCACCTGCTGCAAAAACGCTGCTGTCTGCGCCAAGACCTTCAAGGGCGGCAAGGCGCAGCGGCGACGGCGTATAGCCGCGGGCTCTGCGAACGGTCAGCGGCATGGCCATGCCATGCTCAGGGCGCGCCGGAAACAGCACGGAGTCATCGACGCGCACGAGTATGTCCCTGTCGTGAAAAAGAAAAACGTCTGCCATGCCAGAAAGCCGTTTAAATGCTTCCCGGTTGCCAAGGCAGAGCGGGGCGCCGTGCGGGTTGCCAGATGTCATTACAAGCGCGCGCGGGGCTTCTTTTGCCGAACCTCCGCACCATTCCGGATGAAAAAGCAGGTAGTGCAGGGGGGTGGAAGGCAGCATAAGGCCAATGTCTGCAGTGTCAGGAGCCAGAATGTCCGGAAGGTTCAGCCGGGGACATATGACTATGGGGCGGGCAGGGGACTCCAGAAGACGGCGTGCGCTGCCGCCATCGTTGCCTATGTCTGCAAGCCCGGCGGCGCTTTCCAGGCTTGCGGTCATGACTGCCAGGGGCTTATGCGGCCGCCGTTTGCGCTCTCGCAGCAGCGCGATGGCTTTTTCATTGAAGGCGTCGCAAACAAGGTGGAAGCCGCCAAGCCCCTTTATGGCGGCAATGCTGCCGCGCCGCAGCTCTTCGAGCAGGAGCAGCACGGCGGCTTTGCCTGAAGCTTCCGCCTCGTCCGCACCATGGTTCAGCAGCCGGCGGAAGGGCGGCGATTGCTGCATGCCTCCTGTTTTGCTGTCATGCCCTGCGCGCTGCAGCCAGAGCATGGGGCCGCAATCCGGGCAGGCGTTAGGCTGCGCATGAAACCGGCGGCTGCCGGGATCATGGTATTCTTTCATGCATGAGCCGCACATGCGAAAGCAGGCCATGCTGGTGACAGGGCGGTCATAGGGGATGGAGCGGGTGATGGTGTAGCGTGGGCCGCAGTCCGTGCAGTTGGTGAAGGCGTAGCCAAAACGGCGGTCAGACGGATCCGCCATGTCTTCAAGGCAGCGGGGGCAGGGGGCCACGTCCGGGCTGACCAGAACGGCATGGCCTTTATGCATGCCTTCAGAGCTGTGCAGGATGCAAAACTCTTTTTCGCTTGCCGCCAGGGGAGCTCCGGAAATTTTTAGCGAGGATATGCGGGCAAGAGGGGGGAGCCGGCTGGCAAACTCCGAAAAATCCGCCAGGGATTCTTCGCTTCCCTGGACTTCGATCCTTACGCCTTCAGGAGTGTTGCGTACATTGCCAGTCAGGCCAAGGCGTTCGGCTTCGCGGTAAATGAAGGGGCGAAAGCCGACCCCCTGCACCTGCCCGCATACTATGTAGACCTGTCTTTTTTGCATCACCCGTCCTGCGCTGTGCCTGCGCCAGAATCAAACGTTGCCTGAAATACCCTACAGGCATAGCGCGTGCGAGCGTTAAAATAAAGGGGAAGTTCTGCAAAATTTTTCCTTGAGCAACAGAAAGGCTTGATTTAGTATTTAATGACGAAAGAGGCTTTCCGCTTATGCGGGGGCGTCTTTTTATCTGCGTCAGGGCTTGCTGCCTGTTTCGCAAGCCGGCGCGCACCAGAGCAAAGGAAAGTTTCATGTCTTCTTTTTTTCTTCAGGATCACACGCTTGGGCAAATGCTTGACGAAGCCGTCAGGCTTTGTCCTGACCATGACGCTCTCCTTTACGTAGGGCGCGGATATCGGCAGACCTGGAAGGAGTTTGCCGAAACTGTGGACATGCTTGGGCGTGGCCTGATGGCTCTGGGCGTTCAGCCTGGCGAAAAAATTGCGCTCTGGGCGACAAACGTGCCGTACTGGGTGGCCATGCTTTTTGCTGCGGCCCGCATTGGCGCCGTTTTGCTGGCGGTTAATACCAATTACCGCGACAGTGAGCTTGAGCGACTGATACAGCAGTCCGAATGCGAGAATTTTGTCTGCATAGACGGCTTTTTGGATTACGACTATGTGGCCGCGCTTAACCGCGTCGTACCTGATTTAAAAGATCAGCCCGCCGGAGATGTGCATTCGGTTAAGTTTCCCAGGCTGCGCAGGGTTATGAGCCTGAAGGATATCGAGCACCCCGGCATCATTCCGCTTTCGGGCATTTTCAGCAGGGCCGGCGACACATCGCAGGAAGAATACGAGGCGCGCAAGGCCCTGGTGCATCCCGGAGACGTGGTGAACATGCAGTACACGTCAGGCACTACCGGTTTTCCAAAGGGGGTCATGCTGACCCATGCCGGCATTGTGCGCAACGGCTTTGGCATAGGAGAGCGCATGAGTCTGTGCTCAGGCGACCGCGTAGTCATTCCCGTGCCTCTGTTCCACTGCTTTGGCATCGTGCTTGGCGTCATGGCCTGCGTTTCTCACTGCTCGGCCATGATCATCCTTGAAAGCTTCTCGCCAGAAAAGGTCATGTCCAGCGTCCAGGATGAAAAAGCCACCGTGCTGTATGGCGTGCCCTCAAACTTCACGGCCATTTTGGGGCACCGGCGTTTTGGTCAGTACGATTTTTCCAGCCTCCGCGCCATACTCATGAGCGGCTCCGTATGTCCTGAGCCTCTGATGCGCGAAGTGCTCAGCGCCATGGGCGTGGACGAAATCTATACCCCTTATGGTTTGACAGAGGCTTCTCCTGTCATAACCATGACCAGAAAGGGTGACAGCGACGAGCATCGCTTTAAAACCGTTGGCTGCAGGCTTGACGGCATCGAGGTCGAGCTGCGCGACGCGCAGGGGCTCCCTGTCCCTGCGGGGGTCCAGGGTGAAATATGCTGCCGCGGGTACAACGTGATGAAGGGCTATTACAACATGCCCGAAGAAACAGCCGAGGTCATAGATAAAGATGGCTGGCTGAAGAGCGGTGATCTGGGCGTGATGGATGAAGAGGGATACCTGCGCATCACCGGGCGCATTAAAGACATGATCGTGAGGGGCGGTGAAAACATCTACCCGCGCGAGGTCGAAGAAGAGCTTCTTCAGATGCCCGGCATCGCCGATGTGCAGGTGGTCGGCATCCCTTCGCGGCGCTATGGCGAAGATGTTGCGGCGTTCATCATTCCTAAAGCAGGCTGTGTCGTTCAGGCTGGCGACGTGCGCGAATTTTGCAGGGGGCGAGTGGCATGGCATAAGATACCCCGGTACATAGCCAGCGTGGCGGAGTTTCCAAAAACGGCCAATGGAAAGATTCAGAAGAACCGCCTGCGCGTCATGGCTGAGGAACTGTTCCCCCATGTCAAGTGATGCTTTGGCCGTCTATCTGGCGGCGCAGGGATTTGAAAAGGAGCTGGCAGACGAGCTCTGCCGCAAAGGGGTTTCCATCAAGGCGTCGAAGGAGCGCCTTTTTTTGGCGTCCGGTCTGACGGACAGCGTCTGGGCGCAGAACATCTGGCTGGAACCTTCTTTTACTCCTGTGCGCTCCGTGGGCGAAGCCGTGCGCACGCTTAAGTCCGTCCAGCGAAATTGGAAGGCGCATCCCGTAGGGTTTTACCGCAGGGCCGCAGTGATAGAGAGTCAGCTCCCTCCGGTAAAGGCAAGGCCGCTGCGTTTTGGCGAGCCGGCGCCGGTTTCTCCGCTGGGGGCGTGGACACTGTGGGATCATGACCTTCTGCTGGCATCGCCCAAATGCTCCTCAGCCTTTCCTGACGGAGAGGTTCGCTTTGAAGAAGACCGACTGAATCCGCCAAGCCGAGCCTATCTGAAGCTGTGGGAAGCGTTTACCCTTGCAGGCTGTTTTCCTGCAGCCGGAGAACTGTGCCTAGACATGGGTGCGGCCCCAGGTGGATGGACCTGGGTGCTTGCCCGCCTTGGAGCAAGCGTATTCAGCATAGACAAGTCTCCCCTTGCCCCGAACGTGGCATCCATGCACGGCGTGGATGCCTGCCTGGGCAGCGGTTTTGGCCTGGAACCTGAAACGGCCGGACGCGTCGACTGGTTTTTTTCTGACATGGCCTGCTATCCTGAACGGCTTCTTACTGTCGTGCAGAAATGGCTGGACGCCGGAGCTGCAAAAAATTTTGTCTGCACCATAAAGCTGCAGGGAGAAACCAGGCACGATATCGTTGAAGCATTCAGCGGGCTGCCGGGATCAAAAGTTATTCATCTTTTCTGCAATAAGCATGAACTTACATGGATAAACCTTGAAAAATGGCGGTTGAATTGTCTTTAATTTCTTTTATAGAATGTTCATAGGCTCTAGTCTCAAAAAGAATTGCATTGAAAAGTTACAGAGGATTGAATCCAAGCGAAGTCAGGAATAGAAAGATTTTCTCGTTTGAATCTCCTGAACCAGCCAAGATAGTTTTGCAGATATTTTGTGGCAACGCCTCGG
>JAGAZG010000181.1 GCA_017940105.1 Mailhella sp.
CTGCGACCAATTTCCGTATCCGTCCTGATACTGTCGAACGCGATAATCCAGAAAAATCGATCAGCTCTTTCAGGCTGAGCGAAGAATGCGTTTCCAGTTCAGCCAGGATGGCTTTTTCCAGTTCACTGCCGGCAATCGACGTCTTTTCTTCGGGCAGCCGTCTTCGCTTCAGGAATGCGATCTGGAAATTATTCAGAGTGCTCAGCATCTCTGCAGGGAACATGCGGGCTCCTTCAAGAGAAGACGCTATGGCACGTATGCCGCTGCCTCTATTTTCGACTACAAAGCCTTCACCAGGGTACGGTGTCGTTTCTAAAATGGAAGAGAGGAACTGATTCCGCGTAGCTGTGATGCCTGGTTTGCCTAGATCTTCGAGAGTCATCCTGCCATAAAGACCACCGGGATTGATGATTTCCAGCCTGTCAGGATACATGTTGACGGCAACAGGAGAAGACCGCCCCTCTGGTGAATAATCTCTATGCTGAAGTGCGTTGGCCACCGCTTCTCTAACTGCCACTGCAGGATAATCTGGCAATTCCTTGCGGAATGCGCCTTCAATGACGGCACCTGTGCGCATGTTCCTGCTTACAAGTTCTACCGTGTCTGCTATCATGGCCGGCATCGGCCCCACCAGGCGTTTGCTGTCAAGAAAACGCATGCCACTACCTTTTTCTTCGGGAAACAGCGTGAATGTCACGACAAGAGACGGAAAATACTTTTGCGGGTATTTGCCCAGAGCCAGAAGACCTGCCAGTGTCGGATGCAGTTCTCCGCCGTTTTCAGCCAGCACCCGCATGTTTACCAGCACTTCCTCTTCAGAAAAGTTGTTGAAGATGCGTGGATGAAGAAAACGTTGACGAGTTATGAGGGCCGACAACATCGCTTCATCCAAATCGTGCCGCGTGGCATCATTGATGACTTCCGCATCCCAGCAAGGCTGGCGGTTGGCTTCCATCATGCGGTCTATCTCGTATTTGTTCAGCTTTCTGTCTCCGTCCCCAGTGCGTATGTAGGAACCGCTGTATTTCCCCCGCGCCGTGACAAAGCAGGGTTTTTCTTCAGCGGACATCGGACGTATCGTGGCAACAAGGACTTTGGCACCTTCAAAGGCAAATATTTCCGTTTCAGGACGGACTACAGGTGTCAGCTTCTCTCCTGCGGATATGAGGGCGTCTTGGGTTTCTGCGGCCTTGAATCCTGCCGCTGGACGGAATCCAGCATCTTCTGAAAGACCTAGGATGACGACACCACCTGCACCGTTGGCAAAGGCAGACAATGTTTCCACAAGCGAGACGGGAAGTTTCTGCACGGCACTTTTGACTTCGCATAACTGCGTATCTTTGCCGATGCTTTTCAGCCGCTCTATAAGAATCAAAAACTCATCAAATGTCATAGGCAGACCCGTAAACTATGCAAAAAAAACAGTACAGAACTAAGTATTACCTAGTTACTATGCAAAATCAAGTATTCAACGAGCTATTTGCATAGTTTACAACGAGAAGCAGAACCAATGGGAAAGAACATAACTCTTAGAGGAAAACATGTGCATGACGGGAGTTTCGTCTGGCGTATACTCGCTCAAGCTGTTCTTGTTGCTGTTTCAAATCTTGCGGTGAACCTATAGCTTCTCAAATTATGCCGATAACGCCTATACAGGTTAGGCAGCTGGATAACTTCCAGCTTGTAGTGTGCTAGTTTCCCATGTGCTGCTCATTCAACTTTCAAGGCAGGAACATCCGCCCTTCGGATAATGCGACGGTGCTGACGGCAGTCAGCTCACCTCTCCAGCTGCAATTCGGCTTCCGGCTCCCTGACGGCAGGATGGTCATCAACGCCCGCTCTGAAACAGCCATGGAAAAGCCGATGTTCCGGAATCTCCTGCGATACAGGCGCGTGGTCATTCCTGCCGACTGCTTCCATGAATGGGACAAAAGCAAGGCAAAATACACCTTCACCTTGCCTGACAGACAGCAGATGTTCTTTGCCGGGTTCCGTGATCAGAACAGCTTCGTCATTCTTGCCTGATAGGTATTTTCCATATATTCTGGTGGAAGCGCTGAATACGTGACAATACACGCGAAAGGGACCACCATGGATGTTTTCAATCTGCGAAACAAAATTATAGAAGACTATTCGGCCTATATCAGCAGTTTTTTTGCAATAGAAGACGACAGGATCCGAACCATTGTCCAGAAGGAATTCGAAGATGGTCTGCTCTGGCCTGAGCCTCTCCTTCAACTGAACCCTGCCTTTGAAAACGGAGGCAGCGTTGATCAGCTTGTCGGCAATGGCAAACTCCACCGCCTATGCGCTGAAATATTCCGGGCTGGCAAGGACGAAAACGACCCAGTGGGTCATCCCATGTTCCTTTATCGGCACCAGACCGAAGCCATTGACACCGCAAAAAAAGGGAGCAGTTACGTGCTCACTACGGGCACAGGTTCCGGAAAAAGCCTTTCATATATCATACCAATCGTTGACTACATCCTGAATAACGGCTCGGGTAAAGGACTGAAGGCTATCGTCGTCTACCCTATGAACGCGCTTGCCAACTCCCAGGAGCTAGAGCTCGAAAAATTCCTGAAGTACGGAAAACGCCCTTTCCCTGTCACCTATCGCCGCTATACGGGTCAGGAAACACTAGCTGACCGCCAAGACATTCTTGCCAACCCTCCGGACATCATCCTGACGAACTATGTCATGCTGGAGCTAATCCTGACGCGTCCTTATGAACGTAAATTGGTTGAGGCAGCGTCAAGCTTGCAGTTTCTGGTGTTCGACGAACTTCATACATACCGCGGACGCCAAGGCGCTGACGTGGGCATGCTCATACGCCGCCTGCGCAACATGATCTCGCCCATTGGCTCAGAACATCATATCCAGTGCATAGGGACATCTGCTACGCTCGCAGGTCCTGGGACCTTTGCCGAGCAGCAGCAAGAAGTGGCCGCCGTTGCCTCAAAGCTTTTCGGGACGGAGATAAAGCCAGAAAACATAATTGTCGAAACACTCAAGCCAGACACGGTCAATGAATTTTCCGAAGATCTCGGCGATGCCCGCTTCATACAGAAACTCAAGGAAGACATCCTTACCCCCTCTGCATCTGCAGATTTTGAAACGTTCATACGCCGCCCGCTTGCCATCTGGATCGAAAACACCCTGGGGCTTGAAAAGAATGCCGAAGGACGGCTTGTTCGCTGCAAGCCCAGGCCGATCAAAGGGAAAAAAGGAATAGCAACGCTGCTTGCAGAGCAAACATCCTTGCCTGAGCAGACCTGCCGGGAAGCCCTGCAAAAAACACTTATGGAGGGCTACAAAGTCAAAAAGCCTTCCGGCAAACCTGTTTTTGCATTCAAGCTGCATCAGTTTCTGAGCAAGGGGGACACGGCGTATGCGTCCATTGAAGATCCCGACTTCAGGTCGATCACGCTGCACGGGCAGCAATACGCCCCGGATCGCGAAGACGTAGCCATCTTTCCCCTGCTCTTCTGCCGCGAATGCGGCAAGGAATACTACAGCGTCTGGAAACTGGACAGTGAAACTGATGGCAAACGCTTCGCCCCGCGCGCCATTGCCAGCACAGAAACGAATGAGCCGGGTGAACAGGGCTTCGTGTTTATCGCCGACGAAGAACAATGGCCCGAAGACCCTGATGAACAGCTTCGCCTCCTGCCTGACGACTGGCTCGAAGAATACAAAGGCGGCATGCGAATAAAGAAAAACCGGCGCAATTTCCTGCCGATGCGCGTCTATGTCAAAAAAGACGGCTCATTCAGTCTGGATAACGAAGCAAACAGCACAGCCGCATGGTATGTGCCATCCCCGTTCCTGTTCTGCTGCGCCTGCCAAACATCCTACGATTCGAGGCTCGGCGACTTTTCCAAGCTGGCATCCCTGGGAAGTGAAGGACGTAGCACGGCAACGACCATACTTTCCATGTCTGCAGTGACGCACCTGCGCCAGGAAGAAGAACTGACAAAAGAAGCCAGGAAATTCCTTTGCTTTTCCGATAACCGTCAGGATGCCTCGCTGCAGTCCGGGCACTTCAACGATTTTGTCGAGATCGGGCTGATACGCTCGGCGCTTTACAATGCACTGGTGAAAGCTGGCGGCGACGGGCTGCAGCATGACGTTATAGCCCTGAAGGTCCTTGAAGCTCTTGGTGAACCCTTCGGCGGCGATTATCCGCCAGAGCGCTACACCGAGTTCACCACGGCGTTTTCCGGTAAGGCATCGAGAATCAGGAACGATTTTCTCAACGTACTTGCCTACAGGATATACAGTGACCTGCGGCGCGGCTGGCGCATTGTCGCACCGAATCTGGAGCAGTGCGGTCTGCTGAACATCGAGTACCTTGACCTTGATGAAATATGTGCAAACCAGAACTTGTGGAAGGGAAACGAGCTTCTCGCTGTACTCCCACCGGCAAAGCGAAAGGGCATAGCCGAGAAACTGCTTCAATTCATGCGCCTGCGCCTTGCGATCAAGGTCTCGTTCCTGGAAGAAGACACTCAGAAGGCGCTGAAGCACCAAAGCGAGCAGAATCTGATTGCTCCATGGGCCATTGAGCAGGATGAACAGCTGCGCCATTCCAGCTTCGTTTTTTTACGCCCGTCGGCAGCGCATGATTCTCAGGGTGATGTATTAGTCACTCCGGGCAGCGCTTTTGGCAAGGAACTCCGCCGTGAACTGTCTTCCGACTTTGGCAACCTGAAGCAGGATGACATGGCTCCCGTGCTGCAAACCTTGTTTGATGCCCTTACAGAAGGCGGGCTTCTCGTCAAGACGCTCAGGGGCAGACAGCAAGACTCGGCATACCAGCTTTCAGCGTCATCCATGATCTGGAAAGCGGACGACGGCACACATGGACGCCAGGACACGACACGCATGCGCTATGCAGAAGGTCGTTCAGGCCGCACCAACCGCTTTTTCATTTCCCTGTACCAAAACGCCGTCAAAAGCGATGCCAAGCTTTTCTCGCGTGAACACACTGCTCAAGTGCCTGGTGATTTGCGCGAAGAACGCGAAAAGCTCTTCCGCGAGGCAGAACTTCCCATACTATACTGCTCGCCCACCATGGAACTCGGAGTGGACATCTCCCAGCTGAACGCCGTGGGAATGCGGAACGTACCGCCAACGCCCGCCAACTATGCCCAGCGCAGCGGACGCGCAGGCCGTTCGGGCCAGCCTGCGCTCATCATCACTTACTGTGCGCAAGGCAACTCGCATGACCAGCATTTCTTCCGCGTTCCTGAAGAAATGGTTGCCGGCTCCGTGACCACGCCACGGCTCGACCTGGCTAATGAGGACCTGGTCAAGGCTCATGTGCACGCACTTTGGCTGGCAGAATCTGGCCTCGACCTTCGCCAGTCCGTCAGTGAACTCCTGAACATAGAAGGCGTCAATCCGACACTCGAGCTGCTCGACAGCGTACGAGGTCATCTTGCAGATGAATCTTCGCGGACGAGAACCATATTGCGCGCCCAGAAAATCCTTGGCGGCATAACTGCCGAACTGAACGGCTGCGGCTGGTATCACGAGCACTGGCTGAAGGAAACCGTCGACTGCATTCCCGCCAGCTTTGAAGACGCCTGTGAGCGCTGGCGCTGCCTGTACCGCTCCGCCGTGCAGCAGCGTGAAGAGCAGAATGCCATTGTCAGCGATGCTTCCCGGTCTCCTCAGGAACGGGACATAGCCAAGCGACTGCGTGCAGAAGCAGAAACGCAGATTGAACTGCTGCTGCAGAAGAGCTCGGCTTCGCAATCAGACTTCTATTCCTACCGTTATTTTGCCAGCGAAGGATTTTTGCCAGGATACAACTTCCCCAGGCTGCCGCTTTCCGCATTCATACCGGCACGGCAGTCCGGCAGCAAGGACGACTTCATCTCCCGCGCCCGCTTCCTTGCCATATCGGAGTTCGGCCCTGGAAGCATCATCTACCACGAAGGCAGCCGCTACGCCATCAGCCACGTCATCATGGACGTGCAGGAAGACGACTCATTTTCTGCAGCGAGCCTGAAGCAGTGCGAAGCCTGCTGCTACATCCACATCGTCGGCGAAGGTCATAACCCCGACCTCTGCGAAATGTGCGGTCACAAGCTGCCGCCAGCCATGCAGAACATGTTCCGCATGCGTAACGTCGCCACCCGCCGCCGGGACCGCATCAGCTCGGACGAAGAAGAACGCCTGCGCTTCGGTTACACTATCCGCACAGGATTTCGCTTTGCCGAGCATGGCGGAATGCCAAGCCACAGAGACGCAGCCATTGCCGACAGCAGCGGCTGCGAACTGCTCAGCCTGAAATATGGCCATGGCGCAGACCTCTGGCGCATCAACATGGGCTGGGCCAACCGGCCGTCCACACAAGCTCCTGGTTTCATCCTCAATCTAGACCGGGGCACATGGCTCAAGGAAGGCAGCGTCGGCAAGGCGGAGGATTTCATGGATGATCCTCAGGGCATGGCGCGCACTGAGCGTGTTATCCCTTATGTTCAGGATCGCAAGAACTGCCTTCTGATAACACCTTCCCTATCCCTCGAATTGAAGCCTAACCAGATGCATACGCTGGAAGCGGCCCTGAAGCAGGCCATTCAACTTGAATACCAGCTGGAAGACAATGAGCTCGCCTGCGAGATCATGCCTGCAACCGGTGATCCTGTCGCCATCCTCCTTGTGGAATCAGCAGAAGGTGGCGCGGGCATACTGCGTCGTCTGGTCGAAGACAAAAATGCATTCAGAAGCGTAGCCCGCAAGGCCCTTGAGATTTGCCATTTCAACCCTGACACCGGCGAAGACCTGCATAAGGCTCCGCACGCTTCAGAAAACTGCGTTGCCGCCTGCTATGACTGCCTGCTCAGCTATGGGAACCAGAAAATCCATGCCCTGCTGGATCGCCACTCGGTCAAGGACCTGCTCATGCGTCTTGCTGCCTCCTCGTCAAAAGGCGCGGACGCGCCCTCATCCCGCACGGCGCATCTGGATGCGCTCAGGGCAAAATGTGATTCAGAACTTGAAAGAAAGTGGCTGGATTATCTTGATACGCATGGCTACAGGCTGCCTTCCGATGCACAGCGGCAAATTGAAAGCTGCCATACCGTTGCCGACTTCTTTTATGAACCAGGCACAGCCATATACATAGACGGTCCGGTGCATGACTTTCCAGACCGGGCGAAACGCGACGCTGAGCAGGAAGAATGCCTGGAAGATGCGGGCTACGTTGTCCTGCGCTTCACCGACTGGGAGCAATGGAGCGTAACGCTTGACAAACATCCAGCCATCTTCGGGAAAAAGAAATGACATATGCCGTTGGTTCTCTGGTAAAGGCGCGCGGCAGAGACTGGGTCGTCCTCCCCTCTGCTGACCATGACTGGTACCTGCTCAAGCCCCTTGGTGGTTCGGATGCCGAAATAGCATGCATATCCCCTGCGCTTGAACGCGTTGATCCCGCTGCTTTTCCGCTGCCTGACCCTGAGCAGCACGGCGACGCCCGGTCCTGTGCCCTGCTGCGTGACGCAACACGGCTTGGATTCCGGTCAACGAGCGGTCCGTTCCGTTCCTTCGGGCGCATAGCGGTCGAGCCCCGTCCATATCAGCTTGTGCCTTTGCTCATGGCGCTGAAGCAGGAAGTTATCCGCCTGCTCATCGCTGATGACGTCGGCATCGGCAAAACCGTTGAGGCGTCACTGATCGCCCGTGAGCTCATCGACCGGGGCGAAGTCACCCGCATGACCGTGCTTTGTCCGCCGCAGCTTGCCGAGCAGTGGCAGGATGAACTCGAGAAAAAGTTCCACATCAAGGCTGAGCTGGTTCTGCCTTCAACGGTATCCCGCCTTGAACGGGGGCTCGATGTCGGTACCTCGCTCTTCGAAGTGTACCCGTTCACCATCGTATCCTTGGACTATATCAAATCACAGCGCCACAGGGACGAATTTTTGCGCGTCTGCCCGGAACTGGTGATCGTGGACGAAGCCCATGCATGCGCCTCCGCCACAGGCAACAAAAATGCCCAGCAACGGTACGACCTGGTGCGCCGTCTCGCTGCCGACAGCAGCCGCCACATGCTTTTTGTCACGGCCACGCCGCACAGTGGCAAGGACGACGTGTTCCGCTCGCTGCTCTCCTTCCTGAATCCTGAATTCGAAAGCCTGCCTGATGACCTCGCCGGACGAGAAAACGAAGCCGCGCGCAGAAACCTTGCCCGGTATTTCGTGCAGCGCCGCAGAGGCGACATACGGGCCTTCATGGATGAAGCCACGCCATTCCCGGAACGGCTCACAGGTGAAATCACCTGGCGCTTTTCACC
>JAGAZG010000182.1 GCA_017940105.1 Mailhella sp.
CTTCGCAAGGGCTCCAAGACATCCAAACACAGCCGCCCCCAGGCATTGAGGCAGCACCATGTACTTTTCAAGCCGGCCGCGCTTCCAGTGAAGGAATGTCCCCCATGCCGACGTAAAGAAAAAACTGCACAGCGCCGTACCCGAGGCCAATGACACCGGCATGTCTGCGCTGTACTGTATGGCAGGAATCAGCAGTATCCCTCCTATGCTTGTCGCACCGCAAAGAAAACCGACGACAAGGCACATGAATGCCAGAAACAATGTCATAATGCTTCACCCCATGAGAAAAGCAGGCCGAAAAAACTCTCGTGCCCGGCACCACGCATATACGCCCACTGGCGCATCCTATGCAAATAATATATGCTTGCCTGCGACATACCATTTGGAGATCTGCCATGCAGCTTTTTCTGCTCACCTTCTTGTGCATGACCATTTTTGCATCTAACTCCATCCTCTGCAGGACGGCACTCATTACCTACGGAATGGGGCCCCTTCAGTACACTGCGCTGCGGGGACTTTGCGCGGCAGCCATGCTGGCCGCCCTGTGCCTGGCAGGCATCATTCGCAAGAAGCAGGCTGGCAGCAGCACGCTGAGCCAGGCCATGGCACAGAGTTCCTGGAGCGGCGCCTCCGGTCTTTTTCTTTACATGCTGTGCTTTTCTCTTGGTTATGTAAATATCCCTTCAGCGGCAGGCACGCTGGTTTTGAATACGGCAGTACAGTTCTGCATGGTTGGATGGGGTGTCTACCATGGCATATATCCGGGCAGGCAGCAGTCCCTTGGGCTCTTTACCGCTTTCATCGGATTGGTCTGGCTTGTTTTTCCAGGACTTTCTTCCCCGCCCATTTGGAATGCTTTTCTCATGGCCTGCAGCGGCCTGGCATTTGGCTGGTTCAGCCTTGTCGGAAGACGCTCCACTTCTGCCGCACTTGCCACAGCAGGCAACTTCATACGCTGCGTCCCCGCAGGGCTGGCCGTCGGGGCGGCGGCATTATGCCTTGAACATGGCGCGCCGTGGCAAGCCATCGCCTGCGCCGTAATTTCAGGTGGGGTAGCGTCTTCGCTTGGCTACATTCTTTGGTATGCCATTGTACCGCGGTACAATCTTGTGGCCTCTTCGATTATACAGCTTTCCATTCCCGTTATTACAGCTGTGCTTGCCGTATTCTTTTTAAACGAAGAGATAACCTGGCACCTTGTGTTCTGCTCAGCCTTGATTCTGGGCGGAATCTGCCTGGCCACGCTTGCCCAGCGGGCTAAAAATTAACCTTACGGCATCCGTCAAACAACCTTGAATCCATGTTTTTCCAATTCGCGGATCTTCCTGAACATGGTGCTTCTGTCCATCTTCAGCAACCGCGAAGCAGCAGCCATATTGCCGGAACACCTGGCGATGGCCGACTTGAGCATACGGCATTCCATGCTCCGCATGATTTCATGGTAATCTTTTCCTTCAAAGCTGAATTCATCTTGAGATGAGGCAGGCTTTGCCTGGACTGTATTCGCTACGGCCTTGCCCAGTGACAGGTGCTCGGGCAATACAATATCCTCGGGGCAGGTGACCACCAATTCCTGCATCATATTTTTAAGTTCCCGCACGTTGCCTGGCCAATCGTATTTTATAAATGCCTCCCGTGCCTTTTCAGAAATCTTCATGGGGCGGTTGTACCGCTTTGAAAAATGCTCAAAGAAAAACTTTGCCATGAGGGGAATATCTTCCCGCCGTTCCCTGAGCGGAGGTATGTTCAGCACAGCGATTTTCAGGCGGTAATACAGATCACTGCGAAATTCACCCGATGCCACGGCTTTTTCCAAATCTTTATTTGTAGCGGCCACAACCCGTGCATCAACTTTTTTTGGCGTATTGGCCCCTACGCGAACGACCACGCCTTCCTGCAAAAAACGCAGGAGCCTGGTCTGAAGTGCCAGTGGCAGTTCTCCTATCTCGTCAAAAAATACGGTTCCCCCTGCGGCCGCCTCTATCAGGCCTATGCGTCCTCCACGGTTGGCGCCTGAAAACGCTCCGCCGACATAACCGAACAGTTCCGATTCTATGAGTGTCGACGATATGCTGCCGCAATCAACTTTGATGAAAGGCTGATCAGCCCTTGGGCTCATGGAATGGATGCGCTTTGCCATGACGTCTTTGCCTACGCCGGTTTCGCCAAGCAGCAGAATGGGCACGTCAGTCCTTGCCATCATGCGAGCCTTCTGGATAAAGGCTTCCATGGCCGGACTGGCAATGAAATCGCTGTCATCGCCGGCAGAACGCAGTCCTGCCGAATTATTCAGCCGTATAAGCGTGTTGAGTATGTCTTTCTGATGAGAAAGCTTGTCTTCAAGCTGCGTGATTGTGCTGATGTCACGTATAAAGGTAATGCACATCACCACATTGCCGCCGCTGTCAAATATGGGGTATCCGTCCAGAGAAAGCAGTTTTCCGCTGGCAAGGGTCTGGACGCCGCTGACATGCTCACCCTTTTTAATGACTTCAGGGTTGACAGCGACGTCAAAAATGCCTTCGGCCACAATGCTGGTCGCCTTTCTGCCAATCATCCATTCCTTGGAAAAACCGCTGAGCTCCTCATATTTTTTATTGACAAAAAGGCATCTTGAATTCCAGTCGCTGATCCATATTCCATCTTGGAAAGAATCGAAAACCTGCTCAATGTACTTGACAAAAAAAGGATCCATCCAAGACCTCCAAAAAAACATACCCAGGCATAATGCTGTAAACTGCGTTTCATCATACATTAAGGGCAAAACGTTTCAAGCGTAAGATTGGCACGCAAGCAAAACCCCGGCTGTATTTATATCACAGCCGGGGCGCAATGCTGAACCCGATAAGCAATTTAAAGATTATTCAACAGCCTGTAGCATGTTGGGCAGCCACAGCACAAGCTGCGGGAAGATAACAAGCAGCGCTATCGCCGTAAGGTTCACGGCGACAAACGGAAGCGCACGGAAAGAAATGGCTTCAAGTGACTGATCCGCTATGCCAGAGGCAATAAACATGTTTTCTCCCATGGGCGGTGTTGAGAAGCCGACGCCGCAGCAGCAGACCAGAATGACGCCAAAGTGAATGGGGTCAACGCCGTAGGCCATCATGACGGGCAGCAAAACCGGCGTAACCAGCATGATGATGGCAAGCGTTTCCATGAACATGCCAAGAAAAACAAGCAGGATAACGACAAGCAGCCAGACGACATACTTGCTCTGCGTAAAGCTGAGAACCCATTCGGCTAGTTCATTGGGGATTCTGTATTCTGTAAGGATGCGGCCAAAGGAATACGCCGTGAACACTATGATAAGCACGCGGCCCGCCAGCCACGATGTATTCTTCAGCGCTCCCATGAAAGCCTTGAACCTGAGTTCCTTATGCACAAAAATACCGATGAAGAGCGTGTAGAAGATGGCCACGACGGCAGCTTCTGTCGGAGTGAAGGCGCCTGTATAGATGCCGCCCAAAATGATGGTCGGGGCAAGGATGGACCAGAATCCGTCTTTCAGTGAGTGCACCAGTTTTTCAATGGACCAGGAAAGCCCGTCGCCCCTGCGGTGCCTGTTGATGAAAATGTGCATTAAACAGAGGCTGGTCGCAATGAGAAGGCCAGGTATGATGCCGCCCATAAACATCTTGGTGATGGACTGCTGGCCGGACACGCCGTAAATGACCATGGGAATGCTGGGAGGAATGATGATGCCAACGCCGCCTGCCGTGGCAGCCGCCGCTGCCGCATACGCGGGATGATAGCCGCGGTTGGCCATAGCCGGGATCATCAACATGCCGACAGCCGCTGTTGTTGCTGGACCGGAACCAGAAATTGCACCAAAAAACACGCAGGCCAGAGCCGTGGAAACGGGAAGTCCGCCAGGCATGGGACCGACGATATTTTCAGCAATGGCCACAAGCCGCCGTGACATGCCCGAGGCTTCCATAAGTGCGCCTGCAAGAATAAAGCTCGGCAGCGCCATGAGTGGAAAAGATGACAGCGAGGCCGCTGCCATCTGAATGAGCATGACAGGGTCTTTGTCTACCAAAAAATAAACGGCAAACGTCGAAAGACCCAGCGCAACCATGATGGGGCTGCCAATGAACAGCAGGCCGAAGAAGACGCAGAACAGTACAATGCCAATGGTTCCAGCTGTCATGACTTCTTCTCCTCATCAGCAATGTGTGGAACGGACTGCTTTGCATCGTAGCATACAGGCTCGTCGTCAGGGCATTCTTCCATAAGCGCATGCTTGCTTTCTTCCACCGAGGCCTTGTCAGGATCAATGATTTCCCACTTCAGAATGTAGCGGCATATGTCCACCTGCACAATGCGGATAGCCATAAGCAGAAAGCAGAAGGGAAAAATCATGTAGATATATGCCAGGTTCCAGTCAAGTCCTGGAGTGTAGTACGGCAGTTCCAGCAGTTCATCAATGGCAAGATAGCCATACCAGGCCATGGCAAGGCAAAATATGAACCAGAAAATGTCACCTATGATCAAAAAAGTGCTGGAAAGCCACTTGGGCATCTTCATCAGGTGCAGCGTTACGCGGTTCAGGGCAGACAAACGAGTAGCATAGCATGCACCAAACATGATGAACCACAAAAAGGCGTAGCGCGCAACTTCTTCCGACCAGGTCAGAGGCCATCCAAGCCAGCGCAGTACAATCTGCACAAACAGTATGGTCACAAAAAAGACCAGGAGAACTTGGCAGACATACCCCTCAAAACAATCCAGAAAGGCGATTAGGGCTTTTTTAAACATTCTCTCCTCCTTGGCTCATTTACCTGGCCGTTACTGCATGAAACCCAGCGCCAACAATGTTAAACTTGGGGGATCCGCCCGGGCCGCCTGAAATCCCGCCCGGAGCGGATCCCGTCAAAGCATGCTAGTCAGAGTAAGGAGAGTCTACTTCCATTCAGCCTTGCCAAAGGTCTTGAGATAGGCGTTGATAGCATCTTTTCCACCGCAGAAATCAGCCATTTCAGGCCAAACCTTGGACATGGCGGCTTCTTTCCAGGCAGGTTCGTCGGTAAGCTGGTCAACAACAAGGCCGGCTGCAATAAGTTCCTGCTTGGCCTGGCTGCCCTTCATGTTCTGATACTTCAGCACTGCTTCCTGCGCGGCCATACCAGCGTCAAGCATCAGCTTCTGGTCATCAGCAGACATTTTCTTAAAGACGCGCTGGCTCATGATGAGCGGCTGCAGCTGATAGGTGTAATGCACTTCGGTAAGGTACTTTTGGTTGGCTTCCATGAACTTCATGGCCTGGATACCAATGTAGCCATAGCACTGCCCGTCAACAACGCCCTGCTGCAGAGCCGTAAAGGTTTCAGCCCAGGAAATAGGCACCGGGTTGGCGCCAAAAGCCTTGTAGGAAGCCAGGAGCACTGCGCTCTGAGGAACGCGGAACTTCAGACCCTTGATGTCGGCCATGCTCTTAATGGGACGCTTGGAGTTGGTAATCCAGCGGAAATCGGTGTAGGTCCAGCAAAGCACCCGGAAACCGCCTTCCTTAACAGCGTAGCTATTGAGCAGTTCATGGGAAGCACCGGTCGTACCTTTGACAACTTCGTCAATATTATCAAACAAATATGGCAGTGTGAGCACACCAAGTTTTTTCACGAAAGGAACAATGTTGGCAATGCCTACACACGAAAGGTCAAGCGTGCCGCGACGCACATTATGGATAGTTTCGGTTTCGTCGCCAAGCTGACCTGAGAAGAACAGCTGAACGTCATATTTACCGTTGGACTTGGATTCCACATACTGTTTAAACGTCTTGGCAGCAATGCCCTGTTCGGAATCTTCGGGGTCGCCCACGGCAACTTTCAGCACCTGAGGCGCTGCATAGGCATTGCCAAAGGAAAGAGCGAGCGCAATTGCAAGAATTCCAAAAAGCGATTTCATACAGACTCCTTCTGTTGAAGAGTGGACAAATCCAGGCCGGCACCCGGTCTTTCTACCGGTAAGCAAAACCGCGTCTAAGCTTTGCACTAAGAATATTCAGATTTTTTTACAGCGTCCATATTTTAATATGTCTCAAAGGTAAAAAAATTCTGTTTAATTCCTTACCATCATAACGAATTGCAGCGTGCCGGCATACCCGCATTCAAGAAGCCCGGGACTGCAGGAGCAGCCCTGGGCCGTGACGCTTATTCTTCGTAATTCGCTTCGAGCAGGGCCAGTATCTGGTCGCGGCTGGCCTTGCGCGGGTTGTTGTCAAGCAGGCGCTTGGCTGCAAACGCACGGTCGGCTGACGAGGGAAGGTCTTCCTTCTTCACGCCGTAGTTCTTCAGTCCGGTCTTGATGTCCAGGTCTTTCAGCAATGCCCTGAATGCCGGCTCAACATCTGCCGCGCGCTCCAGCACGCTCATTATGCCCGCACGGTCATCTCCGCGAAGTATGTCGGCCACCACCGCGTACTTTTCGGGATTGGATATGTAGTTGAAGCCCACGGAGAACGGCGAGCATATCGCTATCGCCATGCCGTGGGGTATATGGCATTCCACTGGAAGCGTCGTGCCGACGGCATGGATGATGCCGTTCTGCGTGTTGCCGAATCCCATGCCGGCCAGGGCGGACCCGTAAAGCATGGCGTCGCGGGCCGCCAGGTTGCCGCCGTTGGCAAATGCCTGCCGGATGTTCTCGCCAACAAGCTTCATGGCAGCTAGGTTCAGGGCATCCGTGATCGGCGTTGCCGCTATGCCGCAGTACGATTCCATGGCGTGCACGAACGCGTCTACACCGGTCATGGCCGTGACACGGGGCGGCAGCCCCACCGTAAGCGCCGCATCCAGAAGGACCACTTCCGCATACATGTATTCAGATACCACGCCTTTCTTGCCGCCGTTCTTCGTGTCAGCGAGAACGGAGATGTTGGTCATCTCGCTGCCGGTTCCGGCGGTGGTGGGGATGAGTATCTTCGGCATGGTGGGATTGGGCACCAGGTTCATGCCGAAGTAGCGGTCGATCGGGCCTTCGTTGGAGAGCAGGACGGAAGCGGCCTTGGTCGTATCCAGGGCGCTGCCGCCTCCAAAGCCGATAAGGACATCGGCCTTGAATGCCGCAGCCGCATCGGCGCAGGACTGTATGGAATCCATGCTGGGCTCAAGTTCGGCCTTGTCGAACAGCTCCCATTCTATGCCCCCCTCGGTCAGCGCTTCTTCCAGCGGCTTTTGAACGCCAAGTTTGGCAAGGCCGGGATCAGTCACAATCAGAACCCGGGATCCTCCCAGATTCCTTACTTCTTTTGGCGCCTGCTTGATGGAGCCGCTTCCATGAACAATCTTTTTTACGGTGTAATGCGTGAATGCCATATTCTTTTTCCTCCTCTGCTTTGGGAATGGCTTGCTCTGCGGCGGTCCGAATCCGGGCCGCCGCGTTCAGCCGCAATTACAAAGCAAACTTCTTTTCTATGTCGTAGAATGCCTTGTCTATGCCGGACACTATCTCTTCGATGTCGGACTTCGTGGCGATGAGCGCCGGGCAGAGGGTCAGGGTGTTGTTGAATTCACGGAACGAGCGGGACGTCTTGCCGATGAGAACGCCGTTCGCCTTGGCTGCTCCCACCATCGCGTTGGCTATGGGCTCGGCTATGGGTTCCTTGGTCGCGCGGTCCTTGACTATCTCTATGCCCGCAAACAGGCCGCGGCCGCGAACGTCGCCTATGATGGCGTGCTTTTCCTTGAGCTCCTTGAAGCCGTCCAGAAGGTAGTTCCCCATGCTCACGCAGTTATCCAGCAGATGCTCGCGCTCGATGATATCCATGTTCACAAGTGCGGCTGCCGGGCCCGACGTGCACCCGCCGAACGTGCTGATGTCGCGGAAGTAGGCATCGTGATCGCTGGGATCGCCAAGAAAGTCCTGGAATACCTTTTCCGTCGTCACCGTGCACGATATTGGCGCATAGCCAGACGCCACGCCCTTGGCCATCGTCACCATGTCGGGCTGCACATCCCAGTACTGATAGCCGAACCATTTGCCGGTGCGCCCCACGCCGCACACAACTTCGTCAAAGATCAGAAGCAGGCCGTACTTGTCGCAGATTTCGCGCATCGTTTCATAGTAGCCGTCCGGTGGAACCAGTATGCCGCCGCCTGCCGTCATCGTTTCCACTATCACGCCGCCCAGTTCGTCTGGACCGATGTTCAAAATCGCTTCTTCCATCTGTCGCGCCATCTTCACGCCAAGATCGGCGCACGGACCGAATTTCGAGCGGTACACATCGCAGTCCGGGAACGAATAGAACCCAGGCGCAAACGGCCCATACTGCACGCGGCGTTCAAACTGGCCGCATGCGCTCAGCGTGCCGATCGTCGTGCCATGGTAGTCGCGGTCCCGGTACAGAATGCCCGTCTTCTTGCCGTTATGCTTCAGCTGGCCTATCTGGCGCACAATCTTAAACGCCTTCTCGTTCGCCTCTGAACCAGAGTTCGACAGATACACGCGGCTCAGGCCGGGCATCTTCGAGATCAGCTTCTCTGAAAATTCGATCGTGGGTATATTGCCTATGCCGTTGGCAAAGTAGTTCAGCTCCATCATCTGCTTGGCTACGGCATCCACAATCTCCTTGCGGCCATAGCCGACGTTGACCGTCCACACGCCGCCGGATACCGCGTCGATATACGTCTTGCCTGCTATATCCGTCACACGCATGCCTTCGCCCTTGACATATATCGCGGGTTCAAATCCCTTATGCTGGGTCAGATGATGCCATACATACTTCTTATCCAGTGCAACGAGTTCTTCAGGAGTGTGTGCCATGTCCAATTCCTCTCTTGGCTGAACGGTGATTGTTGCGGGAAGGACGGCTATGCCGCCCTCCCCCTGCCTTACTACTTCAAAAGTTCGCAGGTGCACTCAAGCTTGTACCCGAGAGCCTCTGCCACGCCCTTGAAATATACCTTGCCGTCACAGGTGTTTATGCCGCGGGCAAGCGCCTTGTCGTCCTTGCAGGCCTGCACCCAGCCCTTGTTGGCCAGATTCACCATGTACGGCATGGTCGCGTTCGTCAGCGTAAACGTAGACGTGCGCGCCACTGCGCCAGGCATGTTGCCAACAGAGTAGCATACAACCTGGCCCCGCTTCACGTCATGCATGAACGTCGGCTTGTCATGATATGTCGCCCCATGCTTCGCCGTGGGCGCTATGCAGCCGCCCTGGTCGATGGCCACGTCGACTATCGCCGCACCAGGCTTCATTTCCTGCACCATCTCTTCCGTCACCAGCTTCGGCGTAAGAGCGCCAGGTATCAGCACTGAGCCTACCACAAGATCCGCTTCCTTAACTGCGGCAGCTATATTGAAGGCGTTGGACGCCAGCGTCTGGATGCGCCCGCCATAAAGATCGTCAATCTGACGCAGACGGAACAGGTTGCTGTCGATAATCGTCACCCGGGCTCCCATGCCCATGGCTACCTTGGCTGCCGACAATCCAACTGTCCCCGCTCCGACGATGACCACATGCGCAGCCTGAACGCCGGCCGTTCCGCCCATGAGAACTCCCATGCCGCCTTCGATCTTGGTGAGCATCTGCGCGCCTACCTGCACAGACATGCGCCCTGCTATCTCGGACATCGGCGCAAGAAGAGGCAGACCGCCATTGTCAAACTGCACCGTCTCATACGCTATGCCCACAACCTTCTTGTCAAGCAAAGCCTTGGTAAGAGCCGGTTCCGGCGCCAGATGCAGATACGTGAAGAGGATGAGCCCTTCGTGGAACAGCTCGTATTCTGGCGCAAGCGGCTCCTTCACCTTCACCACCATGTCCGCATCCCAGCATTCCTTCTGCGTGCCTATGGCCGCGCCCGCCGCCACATATTCTTCATCCGTGATCATGCTCCCGAGGCCTGCGCCTTTCTCGACAATCACCTTGTGGCCAGCGCTGGCAAGCGCATGCACGCCGGCAGGAGTGATGCCAACACGGTTTTCCTGAGCCTTGATCTCTTTCGGGACACCTACAACCATGGGAAGCCTCCTTAATGTTATTATCAAAAAATGCTTTGTGCTAAAAGGAACAACTCCTTTTATCTGGACTCGCAACTTAGTAAAAACATTAATTTCTTGCTTCTTTGAAAATACCATTTTGTATCTCAAAAAAGACACGTTTTTTCAAGGAATAAATTAAAATACATTATTTCAATATATTATATAAAAATATTTTTTTATCAATCTGATATTTTTTTGTCTGTATAGCCTTATATCTATAGCTCTAGTACTAAAATGAATTGACGAGTATAATAAATTCTGTTAGTTTTCTTATTAGGAGGAAAAATATATGCAAAACATATCTATCGCTGAAATTATTTCATTAATTGAGGCTGCTTCTGACAATGAAAAAGAA
>JAGAZG010000183.1 GCA_017940105.1 Mailhella sp.
CTACAGTTGAAAAATCCTCTGTCCATTTCCTGGTTTTACCAGGGGGATGAACAGAGGATTTTTTAATTATCTGGCAGCGGCCCGGAAGTGGGGAACTTTTACTTCAATTTCCTCCATGATTGCCTGCCCCTGCTGAACCAGAATGACAGCATGGGTCTGAGGATCACGCTTTTCTCGGGTCTGTCTTGTTGCAACCATGACTGGGGCGATGATCTTGATGCCTTTTTCACTGCGATTGACATGGCGTTCAAACTGATCCTTCCACTTGTTAAGGCCAGCGACCAGCGTGACGTCCGGTTTCTGCATATAGATCAGCATGGTGTTGTTGACGGAATAATGGTGGAAGTGAGACATGGTGCGCAGGTATGATGCATACCTGTCGCTGTTAAACAGGTCTTTGATTTCCTGTTCAATGCCTGTCGTGATCTCCTTCAGGCGATCCTGGGGAGATTGCCGGGCAGGCTCCGCTGCTGATCCATCAGGGTGGACTGCAACGGGGTTGGGCGTATTATCTGGCATGGGTTATGCTCCTTTCGATTGTTAGTCTTTTATGTAGATAGTGCCGGGCCATGGCTTTTTCTGCACATTCCTGATTATCGGCAAAAATTTAATTTATTGCCGATAGTCAGTTGATATCAAATGAGATATCTGTTAAAGGTGATGGCGGTCACATCGTCAATGAATCCACAGTAGAAGTTGGGCGCGGCAGCCTGTTCGCCGTAGCCGGGGGCATTGATGGAGCTCTTTACATAGGCAACCACGTCATCGGCAGTGGAAGCGCCCACTACAGCGGCGGCGTAGTCGTGCCAGTAATGGTCATATTCGGGATTCAATGTCGCGCCTTCAAACAGCGGCTGATAGTCTCCGGCCACTTGCGCCAGGAAGGTATCTCCTGTTACTGCCTCTTCTGCCTGGACGGCAGTGCCCACAGCCGTCAGCATCAGGATAGCGGCTGCCATGATCGCCAGCATCCGGGAAAGCTTTTTGAACATCGTTTTCATCCTCAAAGAAATTTTGCGGAAAGTCTTATTAGACATCGCTAACTTGTATTATAATAGCGTTGAAATGACTTGCAATAGTTTTCGGGTCATTTCAAAATTTTGTTGGAGGGTCTGCCGGATGAACGCTTTCAGCCCGGAAAAAAGGACAAGCATTGAAGCCTGCATGGTCGAGGAAGGCTTTTCCATGCTGAAGGAAGGCGGGCTCAGGAATATCCGCATTGACGAAATCGCCCGGAAGTGCGGCATTGCCAAAGGCAGCTTTTATTCCTTTTTCGATTCGAAAGCGGCGTTCATCTACCGCATCATGGTAGCAAAACGGGAGCAAGCTAAAAGGAAATTGCAGGATCATTTGCAGGATGGAAAGCTGAGCTTTGACGGTTTGTATCAATATTTGCTGTGGCTGGCGCAAAGCGATCTGGATATCTTTGCGCATCTTTCCGAAAAGGAACAGCAGGAGTTGAAACGGCAATGGCCGGCAGCCTGGTTTAACAATGACGGCAACAATATCCTTACGGTATCCCGGATTCTGGATTGCCTCGAAAAACCCCGGCAGGATGCGGATAAGCTGCTGTTTGCAAACTGCCTGAAGTTGATTGCACTGGCCAAGGCCGAAAGGCAGGTATTTGCTTCTCCGGCTTTTGAATCGATGATTGAAAGCATCGTCCGTCTTGCGTGCGAAACAGTTTGTTTTCAATCCTGTTAGATTCATAACGATGGGAGGGACGAGAAGAGCATGAAATACGTTGGGCTCTACTGGACGGTGTTTGCGCCGCTGATGAAAAAGAGCATCAGGAAGCGTTTCAATCAGGAGCTGGCAAATCAGGCGATCCGGCATGGGAAAGCCGAATACAGGGGATTGCTCTCCCGTGCGGACGACCTGGGCCCAGGAAATCCCATGGCACAGAATGCCTACTTTGCCTATGTCTTTGCGGGAGCCTGGCTTGGCAGCGGGAAGAAAATCACGCCAGATGAGATGGCATTGGTGATGACCGATGTGCTGGAGAGCAGACTGCTTCGCACAATATTTGGCATGACGGATTTGAATAAGACGCCGAAAAAGTGGGAGCACGACATGCGGAAGTATGAGGCCTGGTACAAGGCTCACGGAAAAGACTATCCCGTCAACTGGGTCGTGCGCTTTGATGAAACCCTCCATCAGGAGGGAAGCTATTATTGCTTTACCCGCTGTCCCATCTGTGAATTCTGCCGGCGGGAGGGCATCTCAGAGCTCATGCCTGCACTCTGTTCGACGGATGAGGTGATGTTCCGGCTGCAGCATGGAAAGCTCCACCGTGAGCACACCATCGCAAACGGGGACGGTGTCTGCGACTACTGGATCGTTGGCGATCAGGTGAACAATCCAATCTACGAGCAATTGGAAAATGAAGAAACCCATCTCTTATTTTGTTGCTTGAATAGAAAGTAGCCGGGAGGGCAGATTTATCTGCCTCTCCTTGACTGGCAGCAGTGTTTTATTCCCACATCCCTTTCTTAAACAAAAACTCTGGTTTCCGATTTGGATCACCAGAGTTTTTTGTCCCAATTCTGTTTTTATCTCACTGGCTGCTTGACAGGAGGCGGCTCATTTGGAGGCACTTTCCTATGCCCACATGTACCGTTTAACGATGCCTACCCTGAGGCCATTTTGAACCCGGCTTCCGGGGTTCCCGGGTTCAACGTTGCATTGTATAAAATAGCCAGATGAGATAGAGAATATGCACCAGTCAGACAATGGCAGGGACCACGCATTCCAGACCGGGTATATCGTCGTAACGTCTTGACCTTGGCGCACATACTGCCCGATCTTTTCCGCGACCGTGAAAATATCTGCCTTTCTCAAAACAGAGCTCACAGACATATCGGCATCTCCCTTTTTCAGATGCTCCAGTCCGCGCTGGCCGCCTGCAATTGCGTCATGCGGCGGAAGATGCTCTTGTCCTTCGCCATGAGCTCCGCAGGGCTGCCCTCCTCGGCTACATGGCCGTCAGCGAGTACCACGATTTTATCTGCTGCCTCTACCGTGCGCATCCGGTGAGCAATTACCAGCACGGTTTTGCCCTGCAGCAGCCGGGACAGCGCGCCTTGCACCCTGGTTTCGTTTTCCACGTCCAAGGAGGCCGTGGCCTCGTCCAGCAGCACGATGGGCGCGTTCTTCAGCAGCGCCCGGGCGATGGAGATTCGCTGGCGCTCGCCGCCGGAGAG
>JAGAZG010000184.1 GCA_017940105.1 Mailhella sp.
CTGGTGCATGCTCCTAACAGGGATAGAACAAGGGCCAAGACAAAGACAGCGCGAAGAATGGAAAAAATGTCGTCGATAAATTTGCCTGGCACGACATACCATGCAGCCAGCAAAAAAATGCCCGCCAGAATTTTCTGCGGCTTTTTTAACGGGGCCGCATCAAAAAGATACGTCAGGCTGAAAGCGCACAGAAAAGAATTTTTTACGTGCCAGAGAAACACATTGATGAAGTCTGCAGGCATGGTCACGATATTGTCATGCATGAGCTGCATGTGAAACAATATCTGATTGACTGAAACGTCGTCAAATTCCCGCTTTGCCATTATGAGAAAAGCGATGCAAAAGCATGTCAGCAGGCATGCGGCAAAACTGAAAGCGAGCCTGACCGAAAGGGAAAAATGCTTCATGGCAGTATCCGAATTAAACAAAAAAGAGGCCGGTGAGCAGCCTCAAATTTTTCACATGGTGGGTCACCGGAGACTCGAACTCCGAACCAATTGATTAAGAGTCAACTGCTCTACCAATTGAGCTAGTGACCCATGTGCCCGGCAAATCTATGGGAAAAGAATGTGGCGTTCGCAAAATGGTGGGTCACCGGAGACTCGAACTCCGAACCAATTGATTAAGAGTCAACTGCTCTACCAATTGAGCTAGTGACCCCCAGAAGGAACGTGTTTGTGTGTATAAACGACAGTTTTTCGTTCGTCAAGCGATTTATTCCTTCATAACTTGCTTGAAATGCCCTGCAGACGGCAGCAACAGGCATGAAATGACAAAGAGTTGCGGCAAAACCACGGCTATTGCATTTTTCTTTCATAGGACGTAAGGAAAATCTATCTCATACCTTCGACCAAGGAGTTATGCATGTCGATGAAACACCTTATGCTCGGTCTTCTGGCAGCCATGGCCATTGTTGCCGCGCCCATGGCTTCACATGCGGCAGACTGGCCCAAAAAGCCCATCCAAATCATCGTGCCCTTCCCTCCCGGCAATGATCCCACCACCATCATCCTTAACGTGATGGGACCGGTTCTGCAAAAAGAACTTGGTCAGCCTGTCAAGGTCATAAACAAAGCTGGCGGCGGCGGTGTGCTTGGCGGCAACGACCTTGCCAACGCACGTCCCGACGGATACACCTTTGGCGTCATGGCAGTCGGCCCCATGGTTTCGCAGGTCGTGATGGGCAAGACGCCGTATAAGCCCGAAGCTTTCAAGCCCCTGGGCATGTGCTGGTCCACGCCGTTCATGCTCGTTGTCAAGGGAGACGCTCCTTACAACAACCTTAAAGAACTTGCCGATTACGCCAAGGATCACCCTGGCCTCAAGCTCGGCCACTGGGGCCTTGGTGCTGTGCCAACCGCCATTGCCATGAACATTGCCAAGATAGGCGGCTTTACCTGGAAGGAAACCGGCTATCAGGATCTGAACGCCCTCCTGCTTACGCAGGGCACGGCCGATGCCATCACCGTTTCAACGCCTTACATTCGCGACTATGCTGAAAAAGGCGAAGTAAAGCCCCTTGCAGCGCTTTTGCCTGTCCGCCTGCCGGCGTATCCCAATGTGCCGACCGTAGCTGAACAGGGCTATGGCAATGCCTATTCCGTCTGGTTCGGCCTGTTTGCTCCGGCCAAGGTCGATCCTGAAATCATGGAAAAATTCCGCGCCGCCTTCTTCAAGGCATACGACTCTCCCGAAGTTCAGGATGCCATCGCCAAGACAGGCGTCGTGCCGCATCCTACTTCGGCAGCCGACGCCGAAGCACAGGTCCAGCGCGAACTTAAAGAATTTGATGTCATTCTGCGTGAAGTAGGCATTAAAAAGTAGCCATGCCTCGTTGAGAAACCGATGTCTTCGGACATCGGTTTCTTTATTTATTATTTGTCCTGGACTGCATAATGAAAAAATCCGCTGCCTTTAAGCAAGACATGCTGGGAACTGCTCTGGGCGTGTTCTGCGCCGTGATGCTGCTGCTTTCACCCTGGCAAATCGATCTTGACGTTCCCTACCCGTTTTACAAGGGTCCGCTCCTCATGCCGCTGATTGCCCTTTCTATGGGGACGCTGGCATCTCTGCCCAGCATGATCAGGTTTTTCGGCTCGCTCAGGACAGGATGGAAAGAAGAATCGTTTGCTTTTCCTAAAAAGGCATTCCTGCTTTTTATCGTGGCCATGCTTTATCCGGCTGCCATCTTGTTTGCCGGGCTCGAAATCGCCACGCTTGTCATTTTATCTGTGGAGCTGTTCATCAACGGGGTGAGGAACCGTCTGCTTCTCGCCGGCATTCCCGTTGCCGTCACGCTCATTTTCTGGCTGGTATTTCGCTGGCTGCTGGATGTGTTCTTTCCAGAGCCAATTCTTTACCATCTCATCATGGGTTAACCGATGTTTGATTTATCTGTCTTTCTGGAAGGGGCCAGCCACGCGCTTGAGCTGACAAACATGATCATGCTCGTCATTGGCTCGCTTGTCGGCATCGTTGTCGGCATACTGCCAGGCATGGGACCCATGGTTGGCATGGTCGTGCTCCTGCCTTTTTCTTACGCC
>JAGAZG010000018.1 GCA_017940105.1 Mailhella sp.
AAAAAAAAAAAAAAAAAAAAAAAATGCACGCTACATTTAGCAGCATTGCATGACGCTTTCTGATTAACTATGCCCCGCAAGACTCTTGACTGAGTCCCCGACCAAGGGCAAATTTCTTGTACAGCGCACTGCGCAATCTCACATATCGACGAGGCTGTATGAACAATTACGTTAAAGAAAATATGGAAGTCCGCCCTGTTTTCGACCTTGAGCTTTTTCTTGGTCTCCTAGCCGAAAAGCGTCTTGGCGGACAAGTTCTTGAAGACATGGCGACCGCCTGGGAACGCTGGCTGCCCATGCTCCACGCCATTAAGCTTGAAACAGGAAAAGGACGCTATCTGGCACTCTGGCTTGACACAGCAGTGGAAGAAGAAGTCGACCGGGAGTGGAAAATATCTGCTGAACACGGCTTTCGCCTGAGCGCGCTCGCTCAAACCATGTGCCAATGCGCTCTTTATCAGCTTATGCCCGAAGTCGAAGGCGCAGGCTGCGCCCCCGCACCTCGGCCGACCGCAGCACTGCTCGAAGCGTTGGAAGCCGAAGGATTGCCATACCAGGAAGTCACGCACTCCATGCTCCCAAAATTCAGCGTTCTTACGCCATATCCCTTCCATGGAGCATGCGACATATGCTTCTTGCTTAAAGAATGTCCCAAGGCCAATGGGCAGTCCAGTCAGTTCCGTTCGTTTGAAATCGGAGTGGGAAAGGAATGACCTATGAATGCTGCATTAAAAAAAGGCTTTTTCCATATTTTTAAGGCGGCGGGATATTCTTTTGCCGGATTAAAAACCGGCCTCAACCTGAGCCTCGCCTTCAGGCAGGAAGCAGGTGTTCTGATTTTGCTGGTAATTTTGCTGTCTGCATACGGCAAACCCTGGCAGACGTGGTTCATAGGCATGGGGGCATGGCTGCTTGTAATGATGTGTGAGCTTATCAATACCGCCCTGGAAGAAACGCTTAACCTCATCACAACAGAATACAATACCGCCGTTAAAAACGCCAAAGACATGGCCTCTGCCGCCGTATTTCTCTTGCTGGCCATCAATGCATCACTTTGGTTCTGCATGTTTATCCTGTGCGTTTTTTAACACGGGTGCGAATCCATGGACACTATTTTTCTGAAAAAAGGCGAAGACCGACGCGTTCGAGTCGGGCATTTATGGATATTCAGCTACGAAATTGACGGCAGCCGTACGCCAGTGACGGAGTTTGCTCCTGGTCAATCAGTTAACATTGCAGACGCTGGCGGACGCCCGCTTGGAACGGGATACGTCAATTCTGCCTCCCTGATTGCCGTACGCTTGGTAAGCCGCAATGCGAACGAACCGCTCAATGCCGATCTTCTCCGCTCGCGTCTTTCTGATGCCATTTCCCTGCGGTCAAGGCTCTTTGACAGGCCATTCTGGCGCCTTTGCCACGGCGAAGGAGACTTTCTGCCCGGCATTGTGGCCGACAGGCACGGAAACCATATTGTCTGCCAGATTTCAACGGCCGGAATGGAAGCCCATACATCCGATCTTTTAAATGTTCTTGACGATCTGCTGCATCCCAGATCAATCCTTCTAGACAACGACATCGCTTCAAGGGAACTTGAAAGACTGGATCGATTCCAGAAGGCAGTCCTGGGAAATGTTCCGGAGGAAGCGGTCATAGAAGAAAACGAAACGGCCTATGCAGTTCCTCTGGCTTCAGGGCAGAAGACCGGATGGTTCTATGACCAAAGGACCAACAGAAGAACCCTCAGCCCATTCGTACGCTCACAGCCTGGATGCTCTGTCCTGGATGCCTTTTGCTATGCTGGAGGTTTTGGCGCCCTGGCAGCAAAAAACGGTGCGGGAAGCATAACCTTTTTGGATGCGTCTTCCCATGCCCTCGGCTATGCCAGGCGCAATGCACAGATGTTTTGCGACAATATTGAAGTCATCCAGGGAGACGCACTTTCCAGGCTGGCCGATCTGCGGCGTTCAGGCAGAACATTCGATATTGTCTGCCTGGATCCCCCGGCCTTCATAAAGAGGAAAAAAGATGCAAAGCAAGGTATGGAAGCCTATGCCCGCATCAATGAGCTCGGCATTGACCTAGTCAAGCCCGGCGGCCTGCTGATGACCTGTTCTTGCTCGCATCATCTTGACGCCGACGCGCTGAGATCCATCGTCACTCGGGCGGCAGGAAAAAAACGTCGCTTTGCACGACTGCTCTACCGCGGATTTCAGGGTCCGGATCATCCTGTGCACCCGGCCATGCCCGAAACAGCCTATCTTAAAGCTTTTCTTTTCCATCTGCCTTGGTGATAGATTCTTGCGGCTGCACTCCTTTTTCATTATTTTTTACGCCGCTGTTCAAGAATACGCATCCAAAACAATATAATTCAGAGAGGTTGCCATGCCGTCCATACAAGCGACAAGAATGCTCACTCCCGGCCCAACTCCCATCCCGGATCGTGTCCGGCTGGCCATGGCCGCTCCGCTTCCCCACCATCGCAAAGAACCTTTTAAGAAGATTCTTGCAGAAAACCAGTCCATGCTAAAAAAATTGTTCTGCACGAAAACACCGGTCATTCCCCTTGCATCATCCGGAACAGGCGCAATGACGGCCGCAGCATTCAATCTTTTTGCTCCAGGTGAAAAGGTGCTTATAGCGACTGCCGGATATTTTGGCGACAGGTGGGTCGACATTGCCAAAATGCGCGGACTTGACCCTGTCATTCTGCGCAAGGATGCCGGCGAAACTTTTGAACCAGAAGAAATCCGTGCTGCCCTTGACACTGATTCTTCAATATGCGGCGTTTTCATTCAGATATCAGAAACCTCCACGGGGGCGCTCCATCCCGTGCAAGAAATTGCCGCCATAACCCGCGAAAGGGATATTCTCCTTGTTGCGGACGGCATCTCTGCCGTATCCATTTCTCCCGTGGAAATGGACGCGTGGGGCATCGACTGCCTGCTCACCGGTTCACAGAAAGGCCTCATGCTTCCTCCTGGCATGGCTTTCATCGCGCTCTCACCGCGCGCATGGAAAAAAGCCGAAGAAAACCGCCAGCAATGCTACTACTTCGACCTCATCCAGGAGCGAGCCAACTGCGCCAAAAATCAGACGCATTACACATCGCCCATCAGTCTCATGGTCGGACTGCATGAAGCCCTGACCATGCTTTTCGAATACGGCTTGGAACATATCTATAAAAAGCAATGGGCACTTACGCAGCTTACGCGAGCAGGCCTTGAAGCCATGGGGCTTGACCTGATGGTCAAAAAAGAGGGTTGCTACACGTGGGGACTGACCAGCGTACGCATGCCTGACAACATGCCAGCCGGCCCTATCGTTGCCAGGGCATACAAAGATTTCGGTGTCATCCTCACTGCCGGACAGGGAGCTCTCAAGGATAAAGTGCTGCGTGTCGCCCACATGGGATGGGTCGATTGGGCTGACATGACTGCCGGATTGCACGCCATAGCCATGAGCCTGCCTGAAAAGCCAAGCGGTGCGTATCTGGAAGCGGCCCTCGACGCCTACCACAAGGCTCTTGATGCTTAAATTTTTACTTCACTACCCACGAGAAAGGGGCTCCCTTTGGGGAGCCCCTTTCTGGCAGAAAAAATTCGACATAGAGTACAAAAGGTTGCGGCATTTTAAATGCCGGCGGTGCAATGCGCAAGAAAAGTTCTAGTCGTCGTACAGAGAGTACTGATGTTGCGCCATGAGCTCGTAGTTGCTGCGCAGCGCTTCATGCAGGCGGGAGTTTTCAATGGCAATGGCTGAAATCGCAGCCACAGCCTCCATAAACGTCACTTCCTTATCTGAAAATTCCCGTTCTTTGTCAGAATAAACACGTATAAGCCCGATAGCCTGTCCGCGTGCAGACATAAGCGGAGCAGAAAGAACAGAAACGAGTCCTTCCGCCTTTGCCGCCTCAGGATACTGGAAGCGGCCATCGGCAGTAGCGTCTTTTAAGTGGATGCAACGACCTGACAAGACCTCACTGTCCATGCCGCTGCGGCGTATCTCCACAGGGCCCTTGCGCATATAAGTAGGAGAAAGCCCATACGCTGCGCTGGGGGTGAGAAAATGCCCGGAAGGATCAAGCAAGCGTATGGTGCAGGCCTTGCACGCCATGGCTGCAGCCGTTTTTTCCGTGACTTTCTGCAGGACTTCCTTGGGATCCAAAGAAGAATTGATGGCAAGAGCAACCTCTTTCAGCGCATGAAAATAATCATTCATGATAGTCTCTCCTGAAAAAAAGACATAATCCGCATTCCGCGGTCTTAAGCACAACTGTTTTATTATGCACTTTTTTCTCAGGACTAGCAATTCGGCAGAGGCCGAATTAAATTTGTTTTCGGACATGCTGGCACGTGCTAATAAGATGACAGCGCAAATATTTGCGCATATATTTCTGCATGCCGCCGCATGCGGCAAAGGAGACGTCATGCAGAGCATCCCTCTCAAGCGGGCTGCGGCCATCCATGATCTTTCCGGTTTTGGCCGGGCATCTTTAACGGTCGCCATCCCCGTTCTTGCCACCATGGGCATACAGGTATGTCCTCTGCCTACGGCGGTGCTTTCTTCACAGACCTCCGGTGTACAGGGATTTTCTTTTCTGGATCTTACAGAAAACATGTCTGCAGTCATGAACCACTGGGCGGTCATGGGACTGCGTTTTGACGCGGTTTATTCAGGATTTCTCGGCAGCCCGGAGCAATCTGGGCTGGCAGGCAGATGCATCAGAGAATTTCTTGCGCGGGACGGCCTGGTCGTTGTCGATCCTGTTCTTGGCGACAATGGCAGCCTTGACCCAACGCAGACCCCAGACATGATTGAAGCCATGCGCAGACTGGTCACTCTGGCTGACATAATAACGCCGAACTTTACCGAAGCATGCTTTCTGCTGGACGAACCGTACAGGCCGGACATCAGCAAAAACGGTCTCAAAGATTTTTTACGCGGACTAACCGGACTTGGTGCAAAAACAGCCGTCATCACCAGCGCCCCCTCGGGAAATGCCGAAACGACCTCAACCATAGCGTATGACGGCAGCCGATTCTGGCGAGTTGATGCACCGCATATGAATGCATTTTATCCGGGTACGGGCGATGCTTTTGCCAGCGTGCTTACAGGCAGCCTGCTCCAGGGCGACAGCCTGCCCGTGGCGGTTGACAGGGCCGTACAGTTCGTCTTGCTGGGAATCCGGGCCACCTACGGATATAACACCCCGCACACAGACGGCGTCCTTTTGGAAAGAACACTTCCTTCCCTGCGCATGCCGTTTACGGGTGGAACGTATACGGAATTTTAATTCGCCGCGCTCTTTTACTTGACGAAGTAAAAAAGGCGGGGTAATGTCGCGAATTCCAATACCAAGCAAGGAGACCGAAAGTCATGAAAAGAACATATCAACCCAGCAAAATCAGCAAAAAGCGCACCCATGGTTTCCGCGCCCGCATGAGCACCCCTTCGGGCCGTGCTGTCATTAATCGCCGCCGTGCCAAGGGCCGCAAGCAGCTTTCTGCCTGATCTATTAGTACAGGATCCAGCTGGCGCCCATATTGAGGTCACCTGGTCATTTTTTACAAATTGCCATGGGCGCGGCTTTCCGCCACGCCCATATTTGTTTAAATACAGCGCAAAGCAGATACCTTTTATGGCGCTCACCTGGCCAAAAGAACGGCGCATTACCCGCCGCGCCGAGTATGCGGCCTGCTACAGCAGGGGAACACGGCGCCATACAAAATATTTTGTCGTTTTCACCCTGCCCTCTTCTGAAGGACGAAATGGCAGGCTCGGTCTTGCAGTCACAAAAAAATGCGGCAATGCCGCAGCTCGCAACCGCATCAAACGCGTCCTGCGTTCTTTTTTCAGGCTGCATCAACTGGAAATGCCAAAAATGGATATAGTTGTAACGCCTAAAAAATTCCTCAAGGCGGACGGCTTCTGCCTTTCCATGGCCGAAAATGACCTGCTGCCGCTGCTGGCTTCGCTGGCTGGAAAAAGCACAGGAGAAGAAGCATGAGCGCAGCACAGCAGCTTTTAATTGTGCCCATCCGTTTCTACAGGCGCTTCATTTCTCCTCTGCATGCACCCTGCTGCCGCTTTTATCCAACGTGTTCGGCTTATGCCATAGAGGCCATACAAAAACACGGTCCCGCCAGGGGCTCATGGCTCGCCGCACGCCGCATTCTTCGTTGCCATCCCGGAAACCCTGGCGGCTTTGACCCTGTCCCCGAACCTTTCAGCAACGTTCACACCTCTGCGCAAGGCGCAGAATCCCAGGATTATCATGGATAACCGCCGTCTTATTCTTGCCGTCGTCATCAGCATCGTCCTGCTTTTCGGCTGGAACGCATTTTCTCAGTACATGGGCTGGGCTCCTGAACCGCCGCAGAGTGCAGAGCCAGAGCAGCAGACTGCCGCGCCAAGCCCTGCAGCATCTTCCAAGCCAGCGTTGCCGGCAGCACGCTTTGTGCCGTCCGAAGGCCGCCAGATACATGTCGAAACTCCCCTGTACGAAGCGGTCTTTCATACTGGCGGCGGAATTCTCCAGTCCTTTGAACTGAAAAAATACAACGCTGGCATTCTCCCTGGATCGCCGCGCTTCAATATGATTTCACCTGCCGCAGCCACAGTCGCCCCCATGGGGCTGCTAATCAACGGGCAGCCATCATGGAATGTCGGACAATGGAGTTTTGAAGGCTCTGATCTCAAACTAGATTCAGGCGAAGCTGCCCTGACATTCCGCGGGCAGATGAACGGGCTCGAAATCCTGCGCGTGGTCACTTTTCATGCGGACAGCTACCTGATAGATGAACAGGTCACTCTCATCTCCGCCGCCGGAGATCCTGCGGCCCGCGTGAGCTACAGCCTTGGCACCACAGATCTGAGCAGCGAAAGCACCTATGACAACATGAGCATGGCATGGGATCTGAAAGGCTCGCTCAAGCGCGAAATCGACGTTAAGGATCTGACTGCTGAAGGGGTCATGTCCAGCGGCAACATTTATTGGGCTGGTCTGATGAGCAACTATTTCCTGGCAGCCGTACTCCCCGATAAGGAACGGGAATCTGTATTCAAAGGGCGCATCACCGATGGTGGCGTATGGCGCTCTGCCGTTGAGCTTCAGGATGTACAGCTTGGCGCCAGCCAGCCAGTGCAGCTGCACACAGCCTGGTGGATAGGGCCGAAAAGCCGTGATCTGCTTGCTGCCGCGCCCAACGATCTGAGCACTTCCATCGACATGGGCATATTCAGCTTTCTGGCTGTGCCGCTGCTTGTTTTGCTCACATGGTTCCAGAGCTTCCTGGGCAACTGGGGCCTGGCCATCATACTGCTTACAATACTTATCAAGATTGCCTTCTGGCCTCTTTCCAGAAAAAGCTTCAAATCAATGGAGCAGATGAAAAAGCTACAGCCCATGATGAAGCAGCTTCAGGAAAAATACAAAGACAATAAGGAAGCTCTTAGCAAGGAGATGATGCAGCTGTACAAGACTTATGGAGTCAACCCCATGGGAGGATGTCTTCCCATACTGATCCAGCTCCCTGTATTTGTGGCACTGTACCAGGCCCTGCTCAACTGCATTGAACTGCGCCATGCATCATTCATCACCAACCTTCCTGGTACCGACCTGCTCTGGCTGGCAGATCTCTCCGTTAAAGATCCGTTTTATATTACCCCGCTCGTCATGGGCGCGACCATGTTTTTGCAGCAATGGCTAAGTCCCGCCATGGGTGATCCGCAGCAGCGCAAGATCATGATGCTCATGCCCGTGATTTTTACCGTCATGTTCATCAACTTCCCCTCCGGCCTGGTGCTTTACTGGCTCTGCAACAACATTCTTTCTATACTTCAGCAGTCTTGGACGCTGCATAAAACCAAATAGCTCAATTGCAGGAACATATGGACGAATCTAAAGAATTTCTTGGCAAAACGCTGGATGCAGCCATTGCCGACGCATGCGCTTATTACGGCGTGCCACGTGAAAAGCTGGAAATAGACATTATTGAAGACGCAAAAACCGGCATTTTTGGGATAGTGGGAGCACGAAAGGCCAGAATCAACGCCCACGTCGTCAAGCTACCGGAGTTCATGCAGCCTGCCGCGGCCGACCCTCGCAAGTACTGCAAAAAGGAAAAAACAGCTGCCAAAATGCAGCCTCGCGAGGTTAAAGAGCCCCAATCAGGAGAACCCCATGCACTGACTCTCCAGGCAGACGTTTCTCAGCCTCTTCTGGAAAATAAAACAACGCCAACTGAACTGCTTGCCCCACCGACCCAAACAAAAACCGACGCCGAACCTGCCCCAAAAGATCTTCTGCAGGGAACAGCAAAGGAGGAGGCAGAAGACTCTTCTACCGAAGAACAAAATAATGTTGATGCCAAGGAAGACGGCCTAAAGGAAAAAACACAGGAAGAGATGCCTGCTCCACGTTTCCGCAGGGAATCGTTCAAAAAAAGCCCGCGCCAATCAAGGCAATCTCCACGATCCGAAGAAAATTCTTCCAGGTCAGACGAACAGGAAAGCCTTGAAAGCGGACTGCCAAAAATTCCGCTGGCTGAGCTTGACCAGGAAAAGCTTGAGTCTGCAACTCGCACTATTATGGGAAAACTGGCTGCCCCCATCCTCGGCATTAATCCAGATGCCTTAGAGATTGCCATTGAAGTCAGCGAAGACCGTCTCCTTGTAGCGCTTAATGGCGATGACACCGGTCTTCTGATAGGACGAGACGGACAAAACCTTGCGGCCATACAGTACCTTTCGACGCGCATCCTTTCCAAGGAAATGGGATCCCAGATCCGGCTGCATGTCGATGCAGGAGACTACCATATGCGTCAGGATTCCCGGCTGCAGGAACTTGCCGCCATTCTTGCTGACCGAGTACGGCAGACAGGCAAGCCGCAGACTACACGTCCGCTGAGCGCCTACCAGCGCAGGGTGATACATCTTGCGCTTCAAGATGATCCTGACGTGCAGACACGGAGCTCAGGCGACGGCGCTCTGAAGCACGTTGTCATTTTGCGCCGCAAAGATTAACTATCCGGCAGGAGTGCTGCGATTTCTTCAAAAGCTCCAGGGAGCCCACACATGAACAAGCCTTCTTTTGCCCTCGCCCCAGAAGGGGCTCCGCTTATCGGATTCCTCACAGTTGTTTCCTTGTGCTGCGCCATGTTGCGCTGCTTGCCTGCAACCGTTCTTGCCCTTACAGCCCTTTTTTTCACGCTGCACTTTTTCCGAGATCCAGCCAGAGTCATTCCACAGGCTCCGGGCATAGCCGTCAGTCCAGCAGACGGCCGCGTCATCAAAATTGAAGAACGCGAAGACCCCATGACTGGTGGCCGCCGCATGTGCATTTCCATATTCATGAACGTCTTCAACGTGCATGTTAATCGAGTCCCTGTTGCGGGAGTTATCACCGGCATCAACTACATCCCGGGCAAATATTTCAATGCCTCCTTTGACAAGGCCTCCACAGATAACGAACGTTGCCTGTGGCTGATGGATGAAGCTGACGGAACCCGGTGGACCTTTGTTCAAATTGCCGGACTTGTTGCCAGACGCATCGTGCCTCATGCCGAGAAAGGGGATGAGCTGCGCCGGGGTCAGCGCTTCGGCATGATACGGTTCGGTTCACGCGTGGACGTCTATCTGCCTGATTCGTACGAACCTGCCGTGCATGTCGGTTCAACAGTCCTGGCCGGCCAAACCATCATTGCAGGAAAACGCGTTACAGTAGAAGTCTAAGAGGTGTCTGACATGCAGGAACAGCGCAAGCCTTTATCTCGCGGCGTGTACATTCTGCCCAACCTGTTTACCACCGCAAGCCTTTTTGCAGGTTTTTTCAGCATCATCCTTGCCTTTTCAGGACGCTTTGACGAAGCGGCCTGGGCCATACTCGTCAGTGCTGCCATGGACGGACTGGACGGAAAAGTAGCCCGCCTTACCGGCACGGCAAGCCAGTCTGGCATTGAGTACGATTCACTTGCAGACGACGTTGCCTTTGGTGTCGCACCAGGCATGCTGGCGTATGCCTGGCAGCTGCATCAGTTTGGCAAGTTCGGCCTGGCAGCCGCGTTTCTTTTCTGCGGGTGCGCAGCTCTGAGGCTCGCACGCTTTAACGTGGGCGTTTCCACCACATCAAAGCGTTTCTTCGTTGGCCTGCCTAGTCCAGCTTCCGCATGTCTGATGGCAACATTCGTGCTTTTTATGCCTTACTATCCATCCTTTATGGAGCCTGTTCTTCCAGGCGTTGCACTGGTTGTTGCGGTTGTTTCGCCCCTCCTCATGGTCAGCCGCGTGAGGTACTTCTCGTTCAAGGAATTCGGCTTCGTAAAAGTACATCCTTTCCAGACCATGGTGGCGGTGCTAATTGTTTTAAGCATGATTTTCTCATTGCCGCGCCTATTCTGCTTCCTGCTGCTGCTTGGCTATGCCGTCTCTGGTCCGCTGTACACTTACATTTTGCGCAAGCATGGCCGCAAATTCGATCCGGAAGCCGACGACGCCGCAAAGAAAGCCCGGGGGCAAAATCAGGCGCAGTCCTCGTGAGCGACATCCTTTCCAGCTTTTCAGCCGGCAACTCTCAAATCGTCATACGGCATGCAAAAAAAACAGACGTTTCTGACATGTTGTCGATTTATGCGCCCTATGTGCGAGATACGGCCATAACTTTTGAATATGACGTGCCAGATCTGGCCGAATTCTCCTGCAGACTTGACGGCGTGACCAAAAAATTTCCTTGGCTTGTCGCAGAACTCAAAGGTTCTGTCGCAGGCTATGCATACGCTTCTGCTTTTCACCAACGGGCGGCCTATGGCTGGTGCGCTGAACTTGCCATTTATTTGAATAAAGACATCAGGGGCAATGGGCTGGGTGCAATACTCTATACTGCGCTCGAAGAGCTCCTGAAAAAACAAAATATACTTCTCCTTTACGCATGCATCGCAGAAACAGACTGCGAAGACAGCCGGCTGACAAACGCGAGCACTCGCTTTCACAGCCGGCTAGGCTTCAGGGAAGTCGGCAGATTTAATAAATGCGGCTATAAATTCGGACGGTGGTTCGATATGGTCTGGATGGAAAAACGCCTCGCTGAACCTGCGCCCCACCCGATTGCCGTCATTCCGTTTACCAGTTTGAAAAAAGCTGAAAAATAGCTTCTGCTGCTTTTTTATAAACGGCAATTAGCTGCTTATTGAGTAATAATTCACGTTTCTTTCACAATAAACTAGCAATGTTGTCAAAGATTTTTTCATGTGCATCAACGCAGTGTCCATCTTTTCACTGCCTGTCGACCGCTAATGTAAAAGCGACAGAAAATAATAAAAAAATTTTATTTCCACAACAAATTGTTTTTACAGATTTTTTCAAATTTCGTCCGTCAAATTTTCAATAATATCCTTGTGAAGAGCTTTCCGCCATACCTAGCGGCTTGCCATGACAGGTGTTTTTCGGCTATCTATAATAATTCCATTCAGTTTAAAACATCATGCGTTAAAACATAGGCAAGCGAGTTTTTTCATGACCCTGTCGTTCCCAGAAATCCATCAGTTTCTCATAAACGAACTGCGGCTAGTGCACAATCCTGTCGGCTATCATTTCTGCTTCTCGCAGGAAGAGCTCGAATCCTTCAGGCAAAGCGAAAAATTCATAACTCCCGTAAAACCCCTCACGCTTTGCCAGGCCGAACTTGGTGCTAGGATGGAAGGCAAGACAGTATTGCTTGAAATGGACAAGCTATGGTGCCCGAACGCGAAAATATCCTACCGCATCAAAGAACCTAGCGACAGGGACGTCAAGGAACATTTGAAATTCTGCACGAGTGAAGAAGAGGCTAAGAGATTCCTGCTTTCCAAACCCAGGCTTGAACAGGCTCCGCTTGCCGTCATTCTTCGCCCTCTGTTTGAGCAAAAAAAAACGCCCGATATCATCCATTTCTGCTGCGACAACATGCAGGCATATCATCTGCTCAACGACTGGATGGCGGTAACGGGCACACATCCGTTCCATCCGAATATCTGCGTCAATTCCTCTGTCTGTGGAGGCAGCGCCTACTGCTATACACATCAGACGGCCAATCTCAATCTGGCATGCGGCGGCAGCTATAATTCCGGTAAGATGGAACGCGGGGAAATCAACGTGATGATACCGGGAAAAGACTTTCTTCCCATGATGCAAAGGATGGCAGAAAGAAAAGAAAAGACCGGCGGCATATCACTGACAAGGAGCGGCCAACCTTTCCCAGGGGCGCACATCTGCAAAAATTGCCCCCTGATCGCTTTTCATTAGCAGCATGCCAGCAGCAAAAAGTTGCGCTGCCGCATTGTTTCCGGATGACTTATTCAGCTATACGTTTTCATTCGTTATTGCATATCTATCAGGAGGACAGCATTCCATGGCTCTCAACATTCTCATCATCGGCGGCGTCGCGCTTGGATCAAAAGCTGCAACACGCGCCAAGCGCCTTCTCCCAGACAGCAACATTACCATGATCGACCAGGGCTCGTACATTTCCTACGGGGGATGCGGCATCCCGTATTTCGTCGGCGGCGACGTTCCGCAGATGGACGGTCTTCGCACCACCAACGCCGGCGTGGTGCGAGATGAAGCCTTTTTCAAGGACCAAAAGGACGTCAATGTCATATGCCATATGCGTGCACTGTCCATTGACCGCAAGGCAAAGACCGTAGAAGCTGAGAATACGCAAACTGGAGAAAAACGTACCTTCGCTTATGACAAGCTTGTCATTGCCACTGGCAGCAGTCCGCGTATTCCCCCGATCCCCGGGACAAACCTGCAAAACGTCACCTCCGTCACCTGCCTCGAAGCAGCCCAGGCTATTCAGCAGCAATGCGCAGCACGCAAGATCAGCCATGCCGTAATTATCGGCGCTGGATTCATTGGACTGGAAATGGCTGTTGCCCTTGCGGACATGTGGGGAATCAAGGTTACCGTCATCGAAATGATAGATCATATCCTGCCAGCGCAGCTTTGCCATAACTTTGCGAAAATGGCCCAAAATGACCTGGAAGAGCTGGGCGTCACCGTACTCACTTCTGAATCTGTCAAAGAGCTTAAAGGCAAAGACGGCGCAG
>JAGAZG010000185.1 GCA_017940105.1 Mailhella sp.
AGCTCTGCCAGACCATGCGCGCAGATTCAGACGGGTCTTCAAGAAAGACCGTCGCGCCCATGTCGACATGCTGATGCAGATAGAAGAAAAAACCAAAATCGAGCACGTATATCAGCATGACCAGGGCAGCCATGACGCCCGTCACCGCGCACAGCGCCGTGCGGGCTGCCGACCGTCCGCAGCCGCTGACCGTCCGCTCAAGCCTGGGAACAAGAAGGCAGAGCGCCAGTGGCAGCGCCATGAAAACGGCGATGCGCACATCGAACTTCAGTCCGATGTACAGCGCTTTGCCAATGGCTCCGCGCTGCACGATGTCGGGCAGAAGAAAATGCAGCAGGGTCAGCCTTGCTGCAAAAAACAGCGCGGCATGGACCAGGACAAATAGCAATATGTCCGTAAGAGGCTGAAAAAAGCGGCACACGCCGCGAAACCAGGCCATGATGCACCTCGCAAGGTCACGAAGGTGGCTCGGCGGCTATACGCGGTCAGCGTACAGCCTTTCGAGAAATTCTTCCATCACGCGGTCCATTCTGGGAATGAAAGGGGCCAGCTTGAAAGACCGGCGGCAGGCAGAGCATTGCATGTAGGCTTCATGGCAGGTGCGGCGGATATCAAGAGGCTTGCCGCATTCCGGGCACTCAAGTGTGGTTCTGGCCTCACGCGGGGCAAAAAAATACGACATGCTATCTCCAGGACCAGAGCCGTGCGGCCCATGGCATGAAAATTACAGCTCCTGGCGGAATCGCAGGGACTGGCGCAGCGTTTCCCTGTCCATGAAGCGGACTTCCGCGCCAAGGGGTATGCCCTGCGCAAGCCTGGTCACGCGCACGCCAGGAAAACGCCTGCCCACCTGCTCGCGCACGTATGTGGCTGTGGCTTCGGCGTCAGCGGTTGCGCCAAGCGCTAGAATAAGCTCCTTCACCTGTCCTTCGGCAAGACGGTCATAAAGGCGCTGCATCTCAAGGGCGTCTGCAGGGCTATGGTCGAGCGGTGCGAGAAGCCCTCCCAGAATCATGTAATAGCCCTTGAAAAAATTGCCCTCTTCCATGGTCAGCATGCTGTCCCACTCCGCAACAAGGCAGAGCTGGCTCGCATCCCGCTCTGCATCGGCGCAGATGGGCAGGGATCGGAATCAGCAAGGGCTCCGCACCGGCTGCACAGGTGCAGGGTATCGCGAAGCTCATACAGCCCCTTGCCCAGGCGGCGGACCTCCGTTTCCGGCCATTTAAGCAGCGTCATGGCCGCGCGCATGGCAGATTTGGGGCCGAGCCCTGGCAGGTGGCCCAGCTGATCCACAAGATTTTTTAATGGTTCTGGAATGCGCTGCACGCAATATTCCTTTGTAAACGGCAGGCTGACGCCGGCCTCATGGTATGCTTTCGATTCGTTTACGCGCCGGCGCAGCAATGCGGCCTGCTGCGTTCAGCCATAGCAGACGGACGGGTTGAACTTACTGTATCAGCCGCCCCAGCCGGCCGAAGCGAGGCGTATGGGACGTGCTGTCCCACGACCAGTACAGGCGCCACGCCTTGCCATGGATGTAGCCGCGCGGCACGAGCCCCCACTCGCGTGAATCAAGGGAGTTATCGCGGTTGTCGCCCATGACGAAGTAATGGTCCGGCGGCACAGTGATGGGGCGGGTATTGTCCAGCGGTCCGACCTGATCAGGATGCAGATGCTGGATATAGTCTTCTTTCACGGGCTGGCCGTTGCGGAAAAACTGCTTGTTGCGCATTTCAACCACGTCGCCCGGCACGCCGACAACGCGCTTGATGTAATCGACGCTTGTATCCTTGGGATATTTAAAAACGATGATGTCGCCGATTTGCGGATCGTCCCCCCGCCAGAGATACTCGTCGGTAAAGGGAATCTTCAGTCCGTAGGCGAGCTTGTTCACCAGGACGTAATCGCCAATCTGCACGGTCTGCAGCATGGAGCCGGAAGGAATGGTGAACGCCTGCAGAAAAAGCGTGCGTATGATGAGAGCAAGAACGAGCGCCGTGATCAACGCCTCTGCATATTCGCGGAACGTGCTCTTTGTCTTCTTGTGTATGGAAAAATCTTCCATGGCAACCACCTGAAAAGTTTTCAAAATTGGATTTTGCCGTTTATGGCAAGGCAAAGCCCAGTTACTTTACCACCGTGCCGGGACGCTTGCAAGAAGCGATGATGCGCTTTTAGCAAATGCATGCGCGGCAGAAACATATCCATTTTTCTACGTTAAAGTAGATTTAATGATGTCCAGCGCATCCTTCATGCCAGCAAATATCCCTTTTACAAAAATATTCTACTTTTACGTTGATTTTTATTTTCATGCATAACATAGCTGAATTAATAATATTTTTAAATAATTTAGCAATTTTTTCTGCCTGTGCGGGCATTTTTATCCAAAATTTTTCTACATAAATGCAGAAATTTTTTTTCGGGCAGTCCGCAATACTCTCATTTTTACTCTTTCCATATAAAAACTACTTTTATTTTCAACATGATAACAAACTTGGCACGATTTTTGCTTTTGTAACAAGCAAAATACTTTCAAGGAGTGAAACAGCATGTCGGATACCGCACGGAACGGGCAGGACGCCGAATATTTCGGATGCGACGTTTTTTCACTGGAAACGATGAGCAGGCATCTGCCGCACGACGTTTATCTGGATCTGGAACAGACCGTGCTCAACGGCACGCGCCTGAATCCGGCCATAGCCAACACGGTGGCCAATGCCATGAAGGACTGGGCCGTTTCGAGGGGAGCGACCCATTACACCCATTGGTTCCAGCCCATGACCGGCCTTACAGCAGAAAAGCATGATGCATTTCTTCAGCCTGTGGATGGCCGCATGATCAGCTGCTTTTCTGGCAAAACGCTTCTCTCCGGCGAGCCAGACGCGTCCAGCTTTCCTTCAGGTGGCTTGCGCTCAACCTTTGAGGCCAGAGGATACACGGCATGGGATCCCACTTCCCCGGTCTTTCTCATAGGCCGCACGCTGCACGTGCCCACCATGTTCTATTCGTATACGGGCGAAGCACTGGACCGCAAGGTGCCGCTGCTGCGCTCCGTTTCGGCCATATCGCGGCAGGCGCTGCGCATCCTGCGCATTTTCGGAAACACAAGCGCCAGGCTTGTCATGCCCCAGACCGGACCGGAGCAGGAATATTTTCTTGTTGACAAGTCCCTGGCAGAGCAGCGCCCTGACCTTCTTATGACAGGACGCACCCTGTACGGAGCGACCACGCCCAAGGGGCAGGAAATGGAAGACCACTATTTTGGGGCCATCCCTGCCAGGG
>JAGAZG010000019.1 GCA_017940105.1 Mailhella sp.
GTATCTTATGGAGCGTTACTACTTTCCGCACCATGAGCGTCTGACCGCAGCTGTCCATACCGCCATATCGAGGTACGGCAGAGCCCTTATCGTGGACTGCCACAGCTTCAGCTCTGTTCCCTTGCCGCTGGAGCCTTGCCAGAATCCGGTCAGACCTCAGATCTGCATTGGCACTGATGCCTTTCATACGCCGCCAAATGTCACCGACAAGCTTTGCGACGTGTTTTCATCGGCAGGACTTTCATTCCTTTTGGACGAGCCGTTTGCAGGATCATTATCACCGATGCTTCACTACCGTCATGAAAAGCGCGTGGCATCATTCATGCTGGAAGTAAGGCGTGACCTTTACGAGTATGAATCGACAGGTCGAAAGAAAGCCGGTTTCGGTTATGTCGCCGAGGTGCTTCGGAGGGCGGTGTCTTGTGCGGCAGAGGTGTTCGCAAGACACTAGCTGAAGCGTCCGTACTGCTCACAATTAGTCAGCACCACAATATGATCCATACCTGGCAAGTTGGAGTCATATTCATCAAACCGACATCCAAACCGTCAGGCTCAATCATAAGTCGTTGTCATCAACCTTCTTGACGAATCAAAATTTGTAGCTACAATGTAGCTCAAAGGAAGAAGTAAGAGGTACATAATGAGCCAGAATGCTGTAATCAGGGCAAGAGTGAATGAAGAAGTCAAAGAACGTGCTGCAGCGGTGCTTGCATCCATGGGTCTGACGATTTCTGACATGATGAGGATGACTCTGATAAAGGTGGCACAGGATAAAGCATTGCCGTTTAGTCTCACCCCAAACGACGAAACCGTAGCTGCCATGCAGGAATTGGATAAAGGAAAAGGTGAGCGCTTCCGTTCTGCTGACGATCTCTTTTCAGAGCTGAGCATCTAATGCCGGAAATTATTATTGACAAATATAAGCTTGAGCTTATACTCCAAGTATGGAATGGCTAATAGAATATACAGATGAATATGGTGATTGGCTGGATGGTCTGACACTTGAACAGCAAGAAGATATTGTCGCCAGCGTTGAGCTTCTGCATAGAAAAGGCCCTAATCTGGGCTTCCCCCATAGTTCAGGAATCAAAGGCTCAAGATTCAGTCATATGCGTGAACTCAGAACGCAGAGTGGAGGTCATCCTTTGAGAAGCTTGCATGCATTTGACCCTCGCCGGGCTGCCATTCTTCTTATTGGAGGCGATAAGACAAGGGATGATACATGGTATGAAAAATACGTACCAATAGCCGACGGGCTTTATGCGGAACACATACAAGAACTTATAAACGAGGGGATCATAGATGGCTAAGAATTTTCAGGAATTTGTCCGCTCAATGCCACCTGAATCCAGAGCCCGCGCAATGGAAAAGGCTGACGCCATGCTTGCAGAGATGCCGTTGCAGGAAGTTCGCAGAGCGCGTGGACTTTCACAGGCGCTTTTAGCTGAAGCTCTGCAGGTTAGCCAGCCGTCAATAGCACAGATGGAAAAGCGAACGGATATGTATATTTCGACATTGCGCAGTCACATCCGTGCTATGGGTGGCGAACTGGATGTTATTGCCCATTTTCCTGACGGTGATGTGCGAATTACCAATTTTTCAGATCTGACGGAGCAGGGAGCCAAAGATATAGCAGCTGAAACAGTGTCCTGACAATCACACTGCGGCCTTGGTTCTGTTGCTGGTGTCTGACGCCAGATAACAGTTGACCCCGGCCCATAGGAGTGGGTCGGGGTCGCTAAAAAAAATAACCTTAGCGTAAGCAACCGTGCACGGGGGCGTAAACTCGCCGTGCCAGCCCCGGTGTCTGTTCCCGCAGATGCCGGGGTTCCCTTTTTATATAAGCGATGCCGTCAGGATTGGCAAATGCCTGTTTGCGCATCGCTCCAAAGGCGTTATGGCGGCGTCATTTGCCCGGACATATATAAGCATGTGCGCAAATCCGGAATGTTTTGCCCATCAATGTCCGCCACGCAGAAGATTTTTTGCCGCGAACGATGATTCAGACGCGGCAATTTGCATTTTTGGCGCATGTCAAAGGTCGCGTTTTCTAAAAACGAGGCTCTAA
>JAGAZG010000186.1 GCA_017940105.1 Mailhella sp.
CTGCGCGCCAACGTTGTCGCTGCTGTCGCCTGACCGCGTGATCAAAATGCCGGCGGAAATAGAAACAAGAAGCGATGGAATCTGCGAAACCAATCCGTCGCCGATGGTGAGGATGCCATAGGTGTGCAGGGCCTCCGCCGCCGTCAGGCCGCGCTGCGTGATGCCGATGATGGTGCCGCCCACAATGTTGACCACGGCGATGATCATGCCGGCAATGCTGTCGCCCTTGACAAATTTCATGGCGCCGTCCATGGCGCCGTACATCTGGCTTTCAAGCTGCACGCGGTTGCGGCGCTTCTGCGCTTCTTCCATGTCAATCACGCCGGCCCGCATGTCCGCGTCTATGGACATCTGCTTGCCGGGCATGGCGTCAAGCGTAAACCTGGCGCCGACTTCTGCTACTCGTTCCGCGCCTTTTGCTATGACCAGGAACTGCACGATGGTTAAAATAAGAAAGACAACCGCGCCGACGACGAAGTTGCCGCCGAGGGCAAAGTCGCCGAAAGTAAAAATGATTTCACCGGCGTCGGCCTGAAGCAGAATAAGACGCGTTGTGGTGATGTTCAGGCCCACTCTGAACAGCGTGGTAAAAAGCAGCATGGTTGGAAACACCGAAAAATCAAGTGCTGTTCGGATGTACATGGACATCATGAGCATGAGGAACGAAAGCGTCATGTTCACGCCTATGAGCGTGTCGACAACAGGAGTGGGCAACGGCACGATCATCAGGGTCACGACGACAACAAGCAGGGCGACCATGGCAATATCGTTATGCCTGGTCATCAGCCTCACAGCGGACGAAGCTTTCTCTAAAAGGCTCATGCGCCTATCCTTCCCCTGCTGTTCAACACCAGATATTCATCCATGGCGGAGCGAGCCTCTTCGCGGCGGCCTGCAAGCCACATGGCCTGCGCCTTCATCAAATAAAAAACAGACTGCCTGGTCGGCAGGACGGCCCCGTCAAGAACTGTTCGCAGGTACTCAAGCGCCTCAGCGCCCTGCCCCCTGCCGATGGCGATTGCGGCCAGGCCGGCAAGCGCCAGACGGTCAGGCTGATTTTCGGGAGCGAGCGCGCGCAAGGCATCATAAAGAATGCGGGCTCTTTCTTCCTGCCCCATGCGGAACAGCATAAATGCCAGCACATGCATGGCAAGCTTTTGCTCTGGATTGAACGTTGTCACATCAGCCTCCTATCATCAGACCAAGGTATGCCTGAAGCAGCGCTTTGTTCTGCTGAAGGGGGATCAGTTCTTTTTCAACGGCAAAAACCAGGGCAGGATCATCGTTTTTGCCAGCATCAGCAACAATGGAATCAAGAACGCCCTGAAACCGCTGGGGATTGAGAATCGATCCGTCCCCGACGTCAGGGCACAGCGCAAGTTCGACCTTCTGACGCGTATTGCCCTGACTGAAAAGCTCTTCAAGCCCGGCTTCATTCAGGGCGCTGGAAGCCAGCTCCCTCGCCCCCGGCAGCTGACCGAGATCAGGCATGTCCATGATTTCCTGGATGCCAAAAGAAGGGGAAAGCAAATCTATGGGACCCGGCATACTTATGATCTCCTTAAAACAGTGCGTCTTGTTTTAAAACCTTATGCAGGCATGCATCCGGCCAGAAAGCGCAGCGTGTTTTCTATGCCCGCGGCGGTGACGAGCGATTCATCCATCCGGCTCATGATAATGGCTTTTCCTTTGAAGACGCCGGCAGAGACGGGAACAGGAAGATTGCGCCTGTAGTCGCAAAGTTTAAAGAGACGGGACAGCCGCGCCGCATCCTTTGCATCAAATGGCAGGCACAGGTACATAAGCAGCTGCCTGGCCGGGCCAGCATCGGACAATTCCAAATGAAAGCTGCCGACCCCGCTGATGTTGAGCTGCGCCCTGCCCTGATCATCAAGAGCAAGATGGTCAAGGCCGATCCGCCGCCCGAACGCTTCTATTTCATAACTGATCATTGTCTATCCTTCCTGGCTGGCAAGGTATTCGTCTTCACGGGCTATGGCCTTATCGACCGCTTCCTGCACCGCGTCCAGCACTTTCATGCGGCCCTGCTCGTCGTCAAAAAGCGCAGGAGGGAATTTTCTTGCCATGTTGAGCATCTCCTGCAAAAAAATGACTTCGTGCTCGATGTCAGGGGCATGAGCTTTCTGGGTCAGAGGCTCAACCTGCATGGCGCCAAGGAAACGCATATCCTTATAGCTTATAACTTCTTTTAAAAGCGCCATGGCGGTCAGGCCGTCCGGCCCGGGCTTGACCCCGTGCACCTTCTCCCAGCGCTGAAGCATGGCCTCGCAAAGACGGTAGGCGCTCTGCGTCAGCCGCACCTTGCCAAGAGAGCCATGCACGCTTTCAAGATGCGCCTGGCCCATGCTCGGCACTTCTGACGCAATATCTGCGCTTAGCGCCGAAAACAAAAAGTCAACGGCTCGGTCAAAATCGCCGCCATATTGAGTCTGTATGTGCTCGAACACTTCGTTTACCGATTTAAAGTCGCAGGCGGTCTGCCGGTATAAATCCCGCAGTTCATCGGGCGTGCCAACTTCTTCAAAACCTTTGGACGCAAGGGCGCCATGGATGCCCGCGCGTATGGCAGGGCCTTCGCGTTCTTCAAGTTCTGCTACGGCAGCATCGATCCCGCGCAAAATCTCGGGATCAGTGCCACTTTTTTCAAGTTCTTCTTTAACTTCAAGCAACGCTGCCCAAGCATCGGACGGGTCAGGAAAAAATTCGCGGGCTTTGTCAAGGGATCGAAAGGCGTCTGACCTGGTGCGTATGCTGTCGCGCAATTTGCCGGTCTGTTCGCTCTTGCCCGCCTGGTGCATAAGCTCCTGATAAAGCCGCACCCTTTCTTCCTGGATTTTGGAAGACTTGTCTCTCTCTTTTCGTTCTTCGAGCTCAAAGTCATCCGTAGTGTCAGCCGAAAAGCTCAGCTCTTCGGCGGCGTCCGCCAGTATTTCTTCGGGCGTAGGAGCAACCTGGACGGCGCAACCCATAAAGCTGCCGGTTTGATTACTGACATTTGACGCCCCACTCTGCTGTACAAACGCGCTGAA
>JAGAZG010000187.1 GCA_017940105.1 Mailhella sp.
ATGTCCTGCATTTCTTCGTCAAAGGCATTGAACGGCTCTATGACCTTGAATTCCCACTGCGACGCATACATATGAGCCGCGCTCAGTATTCTGTCGGCAAGACCACCGCACTCTTCGGGCGTGCGCTTATGATACCTGACAAGCCGCCCCCAGAAATCTTCGTCGAGGGGCCGTATGCGCGGCTCAAGCTGGGCAAGCACCCATTCCGTCAGCCTGGCGTAATGCTCACGGTTTTCTTTGATGCGGTAAAACACGGGGGGTTTAATGTCGGTGATGATCAGGCGGTAAAAATAATCGAAAATTCCCCCCTCGATAATGTCAATGCCGATGCGGCGCTGTTCGTCAGGCGGGAGCGCAGCCGTATTTTTCTGCCACAGCAAAAAAGCGACAATCATCTTATGCGCCTGCTTATCCAGCTCAAAAAGCTCGGCGGGCCGCAGCTTGTCGTTCCACCGGCGCATGCTCGCGCCGGAAAAAACAAATTGGAGAAGGCTTTTTCGTATGCTGCGCATAAAATCCTCGCTTGCAAAAAAAATGCTTTTGTGTCATATATCCGCTCTCGCGCGTTTAAGCAAGGAACAGCAGTCTGGTAGCTGTCATGACGCAATGCGCTCCGCTCCCCGTTGCGCTCCGCCCTGCGTCGTTCATTTGCGCAAACGCCCCGCCAAACACGCTTTTTCCGTATGACGGATCAGGCCCTTTGTGAATAACGCCTTAATGGCGCATCAACCGCCCCGCCGCATGCGGGGCAGGAGCTCAATATGAAAACTTTCAGCCCCAAGCTGTCGGATATCGACCGTCAGTGGTATCTGGTGGACGCCGAGGATCAGGTCCTCGGCCGCCTTGCCGCCCAGATAGCCAACCGGCTGCGTGGCAAGCATAAGCCGGAATTCGCCCCCCACATGGACAACGGCGACTTTGTCGTCGTCATCAACTGCGAAAAAATCCGCGTTACCGGCACCAAGATGCACGACAAAGTGTATTACAAGCACTCCGGATGGGTCGGCGGACTTAAAGAAATCTCTCTTGAAGACCTGCTCGCCCGCAAGCCTGAAGAGGTTCTCCGCAAGGCTGTACGCGGCATGCTGCCAAAGAACCGTCTTGGCCGTGCCATGCTGAAAAAACTGAAGATCTATGCCGGCGCTGAGCATCCGCACGCCGCTCAGGCTCCCAAGCCCCTGACATTTGAGAAGTAGGAGTTTTGCCATGCCCACGTCTTTTGATTATGGCACAGGCCGCCGCAAGACCGCTGTAGCCCGTACCCGCCTTTACCCCGGCGCCGGCCAGATTGAAATCAACGGCCGCCCGATGGAACAGTATTTTCCCCGCAAGACCCTGCAGATGATCGTCCGCCAGCCCCTGGTTCTGACCAAGCTCGCCGGCCAGTACGACATCAAGGTCAATGTCTGCGGCGGCGGCATCTCCGGCCAGGCCGAAGCCGTTCGCCTTGGCATTGCCCGCGCCCTGCTGCAGGCTGACGCCGAGCTGCGTGGCGTGCTGAAGCATGCCGGCCTGCTCACCCGCGACGCCCGCAAGAAAGAACGCAAGAAGTACGGCCTGGCCGCAGCCCGCGCCCGCTTCCAGTACTCCAAGCGTTAATTTTACAAGCGCAGCTTCATGGCCCGCCTTATGGCGGGCCTTTTGCGTTAAACACGCGCCACGCAGCATTTGCAATCTGTGCGGAGCAGGGGTAGCATGCAGCCATGCCTGGCGTGGGCACTCATGCCTGAACGCCGCGTGAAAAGGACACCGCATGACCGACGAAAAAGACCAGAAGCCAACCTGCCCGAAAACGCTCCCGAACCTGCCCGATTCCAGCTGCATTTCCATCATCGGCATGGCAGGATCCGGCAAAACCACCATAGGCAGGCTGCTCGCCAAAGCGCTGGGCTGGGCCTTTGCCGACAGCGACCATATCATAGAGGCTGCCTACGCCGCCCCCCTTCAGCAAATCAGCGACGCACTCGGCAAAGAGGCCTTTATTGAAATGGAGGCCGAGATCATTGGCGGTCTGCGCCTTTGCCGCACCGTTCTCGCCACGGGCGGAAGCGTCGTTTACAGGGAATCGGCCATGCGGCACCTGCGCGGCATGGGGCCGATCGTCTACCTTGACGTGCCCATGAACATCGTGCTTGAGCGCATTGCCCGCAATCCTGACCGAGGCCTTGCCATTGCTCCTGGGCAGACGGTAGAAGACCTTTTTCTGGAACGCGAGGCCCTTTACCGCCGCTACGCTACCGTTTCGGTAAGGCTGACAGAGCTTTCGCCTGCCGAATGCGTGCAGATCACGCTGGACGCACTGGCGCAGTCTATGGGCAAATGTGCCGTTTGACCTCTTGACGTGTCCATGCGGACAAGGCTAATCTTACCCCTTGTTTCAGGGCTCTCCCCCCACATAAAAAATTTTCCTTACCAAGGAGTTTTATTATGCTTCGTAAAACTGTTGCCGTCCTTGCGGCCGCGCTTCTGTGCGCATCCATGTCTACTCCTGCAAAGGCCGCCGATGGCAAGATCGGCGTTGCCAACCCGATCCGCATCTCCACGCAGAGCGATCCCGGTAAAGAAGCGCAGCGCCAGCTGGAATCCATGTTCGGCAAAGAACGCAAGCAGCTCGAGCAGCAGAACGCCGACCTTAACAAGCAGGCCGAAGATCTGCGCAAGCAGGCTGCCGCCCTTTCTGACAAGGCCCGCAGCGAGCGCGCCCAGAAGCTGCAGAAAACCGCCCAGGAACTGGATTCCAAGGGCGCCGCTTTTGCTCAGCGCCTGCAGCGCGTCCAGCAGGACATCAATGCCCAGATGAACGACGTGCTCCTGACCGCCAGCAAAAACTATGCCCAGAAAAACGGCTATGAAATGATTATTGACTCTCAGGTCGTCATGTTCTTCACCACGCCGCACGACGTGACCGAAGGCCTCATCAAAGAAGTCAACAGCGTCTGGAAGTCCAGGGGCGGCAAATTCAAGATCAGCTCAAAGTAAGAGGCCGCGCGCATGTCCCTGACATCGTACAGGCTTTCTGATCTTGCAGACAAGCTGGGCGTACAGCTTATTCTGAAGGACGGGGCTGAAGACATCGTCATCAACGGCATGAACACGTTGGAGGAGGCCGGCCCATCTGAGCTGAGCTTTCTTTCAAACCCCAAATATGCCAAGCAGCTTTCCGGAACCCACGCCGGCGCCGTCATCGTGCGCGCCGAGCATGCCGGCGAAGTCGAGCGGGCTTTGGTGGCGGATGAGCCATACCCCGTTTTCGCCAGGGCGCTGACCTTTTTTGCAAGCCCCCAGGGCAGCTTTAAAGGCATCAGCCATATGTCCTGCATTGATCCGTCAGCCGAGCTTGGCGAGGGATGCACGGTTTATCCCTTTGCCTACATCGGACCGCACGCCGTTCTTGGCAAAAACTGCGTTGTCTTTCCGGGCTGCTACATCGGTGAAAACTGCCGGATTGGCGACGGGTGCACGCTTTATCCAAATGCCGTGCTGATGGCCGGAACTATGCTCGGCGACTCCTGCATTCTTCAGCCCGGCGCAGTGCTCGGCGGCGACGGCTTTGGCTTTGTGCGCACCGAGGGCGGCATCAGCAAGATACCGCAGATCGGCCATGTCGAAGTAGGCAGCGACGTAGAAATTGGCTCAAATGCGGCCATAGACCGTGCCGCGCTGAGCGCCACCGTCGTTGGCGACGGCACGCGCATAGACAACCTTGTGCAGATAGGCCATAATGTACGGCTCGGCAAAAACTGCCTCATTGTCTCCCAGGTCGGCATTGCCGGCTCCACGCACGTGGGCGACAACGTGACCATGGCCGGCCAGGTCGGCGTATCGGGCCATCTGAACATAGGCAGCAACACCACCATCGGCCCTCAGTCCGGAGTGGCGAAAGACATAGCGGAAGGTAAAGTGGTCAGCGGTTCGCCGGTCATGGAGTACAATTCCTATCTCCGCCTTGTCACGCTCATTCCCAAGATACCCGAGCTTTTCAAGCGCGTCGCCCGGCTGGAAAAAGACCTTGGGCACACGCCCATCCCCGCGGTCAAGACCGACAGCTCTCTGCTCACGGTCTGGAACCGCTGGATGTCAAAAATGCACCGAAAATAACCGTTTCCCCTTCCTGTGGATATTCTGCAGGAAGGGGAAGTCTTAAACGCTGCAAGGCAGGCATCATGAGCGAAACTCTCTCCTTCGGCATCCAGGAAATACTTAACATTCTGCCCCACCGCTACCCGTTCCTGCTTGTGGACAGGGTTGAAGAAATGGTCGTGGGCGAACGCATACGTGCCTATAAAAACCTCACCTTCAACGAGTCGTTCTTCCAGGGGCACTTTCCCGGCGTTCCCGTCATGCCCGGCGTGCTCATCATCGAGGCCTTGGCCCAGGCCGGCGTCATTCTCGTTGCGCACAGCTTTCCTGACATGGTTGACTTCAAGAACAAAATCTCCCTGTTTGCCGGCATCGAAAAAGCCCGCTTCCGCACGCCAGTGCGCCCAGGCGACAGGCTTGACCTGGAATGCAGCAACCTGACCCACAAGATGCAGTTCTGGAAAATGGACGCCAGGGCCTATGTCAACGGCAGCCTCGCCGCCGATGCGCGCCTAACCGCAGCCGTCATGCCCAAGGAGGGGATGTAATGGGAGCACCGCAGATACATCCTTCTGCTTTTGTCGATACCGGCGCGGAACTTGGCGAAGACGTTGTCATCGGTCCGTGCGCCCTCATTGAAAAAGATGTCGTCATCGGCCCGCGCACGCGCGTTGACGCCTTTGCATCCATAAAGCGCTACACGACCATGGGAGCGGACAATCATGTCCATTCCTATGCCCTTGTCGGCGGAGAACCGCAGGACCTGAAATTTCATGGCGAGGTGACGCACCTCGTCATCGGCGACTGCAACAACATACGAGAATTTTCCACCATTCACCGCGGAACCGAAGACGGCGCCGGCGAAACGCGCATAGGCAGCCACAACCTGATCATGGCCTATGTGCATGTGGCGCATGACTGCGTGGTCAAGAACCATATCGTCATGTCAAACAACGCCACCCTGGCCGGCCACTGCACCGTTGACGACCATGCCATCATCGGCGGGCTTTCCGCCGTGCATCAGTTCGTACGCATCGGCAAGCACGCCTTTGTGGGCGGCTGCTCCGGCATCGACCAGGATCTTCCTCCGTGGATGCTGGCCGTCGGCAACCGTGCGACGGTACGCTCGCCCAACATCGTGGGATTGCGGCGTTTCAAGTCTTCCCTGGAGCTGCTTTCCGCATTCAAGCAAGCATTTCGCATGACCTGGTATTCAGGCATTCCCAGGCCGGATGCACTGCTGCAGCTCGAAGCGGAATACGGTCACCTGCCGGAAATCATGGATTTCATCACCTTCGTCCGTGAAAGCACCCGTGGCATACTGCCAGGGGAAGAACGAAAAAAATCCCTTGATTAAAAGATTGTCATCTTTAGCCCGCCATTTTTGGCGGGCTTTTTGCATTCCCCAAACTGAAAAACACTTTTGGATATGCTGTTGACATAAGCAAAGAATAAACGTATGAATGCTTCCCAGAGGAAGCACACATAGATTTCCTCAGAGATTCCGCTGTTATTTTGGAACTCGCCTGTCGAGGCAGAATTTCTGCCTTTGTTAAGCGTGTTGCAAAATAGCAGCGTTTTTTATTTTTTCTAGCACCCAGGAGCTTCATCATGGCAGATCTTCATCTCAGCAAACCAGCCGCAGGCAGCGTTGCATCCATCCCTTGCGCTCAGGACAGCCGTTTTGTCTTTGACTTCCCTACCGCAGACGCCAGCCTCTCCCGTCAGGGCGACGCCCTCGTCTTTTCTTTTGAAGACGGTTCCAGCGTGCAGCTTGAAGATTTTTATAAGACCTACAACAGCGAGCAGATGCCCAGCTTTGCCATGGACGGCGTCGAAGTTGCCGGTCCGGACTTTTTCATGGCCATGAACCAGGAAGACCTGATGCCCGCAGCCGGCCCCTCTGCTGGCAACGGCGTCAATGGCAGCGGGCACTACAATGAATATGCCAACATGGACCTGCTTGGCGGCCTCAACCGCATTGGCGGCCTTGACCTGGGCTGGGTGGACGACGTGAACCCTGAGACCGAAGGCGCAGCCGGCGGCCACGGCGACATTATTGAGCTTGAGGACATCGTCTACACTCCCACTGACTCTGACATGCCCACCCCGCCATCCATCGTGGACTATACCCCTCCCACGAATCCGGAGCCAACTCCTTCCGTGCCAACAACTCCAACTGAAATTCCCACTGAGCCAACAACGCCTGAAGAACCAGCAACACCTAATTTCAAGCTGGCGGTTATGTTCAATATGGGGAAAAACAGCGAATACTCCGCAGCAGGTGTTACAAAGCTAGGTATAGCCTTTGAGGAAGTCTTAAAAATCGTACAAGACACTCTTAAGGAACATGATGGAATTATCGACCTTGGTATCATACCCTATGCTGCCCGGGCATACACTCCTGGAACCAATTCCTATCTTTGGGATATTGGGGATAAGGGAGAATGGAAAAATTTTACAGAAAACAATCTCATCCAGTTACGTACAGAACTTCAACAAATGTATGATCTACGCGGTTATGACACCAAAAACACAAATGGATCATTTGATCAATGGTTAAAAGCCCACCATGTCGCTGTTGATGCTGATGTTCAGTATAACGGGACTGTTGATAATGATGGTAAACAGATCTGGGATATAGATATAGAATCACGAGATAGATACTTTTCAAATAATAATTATGAGGATGCTTTTAACGCGGCAACATCATGGTTTAATAGTTTTGATTCCCTGGAAGGAGGAAGTGCAGCTGTCACCCTTGGCGGGTTTATGGCTAATTATGCCTATTCATTTTACGGCCGATATGAGACTAAAATATACTCTTATACACTTTCCGTTAACGAAGAATCTATTTCTAAAAAAATTGAAGAAAATGATGACAACCTCTATTCAGATGATTTATTCGAATATAGAATAAATCATAATACTAATATAATAGAGTACAGATTAAAAGATTCAACAGAAGATACACCATGGAAAAATTTTGATAATGACGATAATGGAAATAAAATAATAAAGGATATCGAACTTGATTTCACAAATCTTGTTATTTCAGATGGAAAACAATTCGAAATTGCAGGAGAAGAGTACAAAGTTGTCTATCATATGCTCGATGGGTATCTATATAAAAAAGACGCATCTGGCATGTATAATATAGATGGAAGTTTACATATAATGAATAGTAATGATACTCATGGTAAGCATGCAGATCTTCCTAAAAGTGGCTATTGGAATAGTGCTGTAATTCCCGACAATGAAGGAAAATCTCTAATTTGGGATGCAGCTGGGGTTGCGCTTGACCGATTAAAGGAAACCGTTGATCAATTTACTTTTGTAAAGCTTTACGAAGGCGCTAACGGTGAGAAAGATCATGACTTAAAATTAATACAGTTTACCGAGTATCTAATTGATCATGGTCACCTTTCACCAGATGCAATAATAACTGTTAAGGAACTCTCTGATGTTGATGTTGATAATCCCCAAAAAATATATTCAGGGACAGATCGCGGCCTTATCATAGGAGAAGATAATGAAACTAACGGAACTGACAATAACGACCTCATTTTTGGCCGTGGATATGATGATTCTGTACAAAACAATCTTGAGCATGCTAATTACGAAGATATAATCCATGGAGGTAAGGGCACAGACGTAATCTTCGGTGGTTCAGGACACGATACCCTCTACGGAGACGACGGCAACGATCTTCTCTTTGGCGGTTCTGGTAGCGACAAGCTTTACGGTGGTGAAGGTGACGATTACCTCAACGGTGGTGAAGGTGACGATTACCTCAACGGTGGTGAAGGAAGAGATATTCTTGTTGGCGGTTCCGGCAACGATATTCTGGTCTATGACGCCAATGACTATGTGTTGGAAGGTGGCGACGGCATCGACTTTTTGCTTAGCAACGACGGCAAGGTTTCCTTGGAAGATCTTTTAAACAACGACACAGAAACAGGGCCGAAGGTGAATGACGTCGAAGTGCTTCTCAAGGGCGAAGGTATCGACAGTCTTTCCAGTCTGGCAGACCTGGCGAAAGAAGGCATCACCTTGGAGGACGGCAAGGTCGAGCTTGAAGGCTGGAAGCAAAATGCCGATAATCCTAATGTCTTCACTCACGGTGATCTGACCCTGGAAACTACGCTTACCGTTGAATCCGTTGACATGGAAGCCCAAACGGCTGTATTGATCATGCAAAATAACGGTTAAATATAAATGGGGGCGGGGCGGCAATGCCGCCCCGTTTTTTACAAGCCATGCGCATACTCTTTTGCAACGACAGTTTTCCCGGTCATTTTGAGCCGCTCGCAGCTTACTTTGCCAGCGATCCGGCCAATGAAGTGCTTTTTGCCTCCCGCTATGAACGCCGGGCATTTTCCATACCCGGGGTTCGGCGAGTGCAGTTCAGGGCGCCCAAAGAAAGAAACGCGGTAAGGGATCCCCTGATCAACGATTGGGCAAAAGCCGCCGACCTAGGGCGAAAAGCTCTGGAATCGTTTTTGCAGATACGCAACATAGGCTTTACGCCTGACATCGTGCTCTATTCCGCAGGCAACGGCGTCAGCTTGTTTCTGGAGCGGGCCTTCCCTGACGCGTTCAGGGCAGCCTACCTTGACAACTCGGTAAATATTATGGCTGAAGAGGCAGACAGCCGCACCATCGCCCTCATGGTGCAGGGACTTTCGTTGTTTGAAAGCCACAGGGCATACGCCTTTTCCACAAAGCAGAGGGATGCTTTTCCGCCCATTCTGCGGCCGTCCATCGGCATTATTCCACTTTCAGTCAATACCGAATTCTTTAACAGGGAAGCAGCGTCGCCTTTTTTCTGCAATGAAGAAGAGAAAGTTGCCCCAAAAGAAATGGTCTCTTTTTCCATCAAGGGCGAAGTCAGCATAGGACTTTTGCGCGTTATCGCCGCCCTGCTTGCGCGCAGGCAGGACTGCCATGCCATGCTTTCATGCGGGACGGCCCAAAATGCCAAGCTTATCAGGCATGCGATGGCAGGCTTAGGGCCAGAACGCCTGTCACGGCTGCACATATGCGATTTTCTGCAGCGTTCCACCTACCGCGACATGTTGTGCTCGTCTGCAGTGCACGTATGCCCGCAGCGAACCAATACCCTGCTTGTGGAGCATCTTGAAGCCATGAGCTCCGGTCCGGTGCTGATGACGCCAGCTCCTGCCTCGCCACTGGCGCTGAAGCCGGGCAATAACATGGCCATGTGGCCAGACAAGCCGCAGGACCAGTTCAATATGATTTGCAGGCTGCTCGACAATGAACAGGTAAGGAAGCAGATTGCCGCCCAGGCCCGCCAGACAGTGCTGTCAGGG